>JAYTWE010000035.1:0-3938 GCA_043744055.1 Magnetospirillum sp. | reverse complement strand
GGTTTTTGACCTCGTGGGCCAAGATAGAGGCCATGGCGGTCACCGAGCGCGCCGCGTTGCGGCTGGTCAGCTGGGCTCCGATCTTCAGGGCGATGGATTGTTCGTGCAGACTGAGCACCACGCTTCCCGGCATCTCGCTGATGGGCGAGACCTGAACGGTCACGGTACGATGGCCGGTGCGCGGCGTATCCAAGCTTACGCCATGCTCCGCCACCGAAATGGATTCCCCCCGCGCTTGCTCCAGCAAGGCTAGAACCGGAGAATCCGGCGGCAGGAATTCAGTGGCGTTGTGGCCGCATAGATAACTGTAGCCACAGGAAAACATCTGTTCCGCCCCGCCATTGGCGTAACGAATGATGTTCTCGCGGTCAATGGCAAGAACGGCGGCCCCCATGGCGCCGAGGACCAGACCGGGATCGAAGGTGGAAACCGGGCGAGCGACGGGGCCGGGCATCAGGCGGCGTCCTTGTTCAACAAAGGACCATAAAAGCGCCGGATGGCGTCCCGAACGGCTTCAGCATCTCCCAACCGGTTGATATCACCTCGAAACTCAGCAGACCCCGGCAATCCCTTGGAATACCAGGCAATATGCTTGCGAGAGTTTCGGACCCCCGCCTCGACTCCATAATGAATCAACATAGCCTCGTAGTGTTCCATTAAGATCTGGTATTGCTCGGCCAGGGAAGGGTCTGCCTGACGCTCGCCAGTGGCAAGGTAATGCGCCACCTGCCCCGGCAACCAGGGCCGACCATAAGTACCGCGCCCGATCATCACGCCGTCAGCCCCGGACAGTTCCAGCATGCGCAAAGCGTCATCGACGCTTTCTACATCGCCATTGCCGATGACCGGAATGGAGACGGCGCGTTTGACCTCGCCGATAAAGCTCCAATCAGCCTTGCCTGTATACATTTGACTGCGGGTGCGGCCATGGACCGTGACCATGCGAATACCGCACTCCTCGGCCACGCGGGCGAGGCTGGGGGCATTCCGGCTGGTCTGGTCCCAACCGGTGCGCATTTTCAATGTCACCGGTATATCCACCGCCCTGACCACGGCGGTCAGAATGCGCGCGGCAAGGTTCTCGTTGCGCATGAGGGCCGATCCCGCTTCCCCCTTCAGCGCCACTTTTTTGACCGGGCATCCCATATTGATGTCGATAATGGCGACGCCAAGATCCTGGTTAAGCTTGGCGGCCTCCGCCATGACCTCGGGCTCGCAACCGGCCAACTGCACCGCCATGGGAAATTCCTCGGGCGTGTGGGAGGCCATTTTCATGGTCTGGCGATTCTGGCGGATCATAGCCTGGCTGGCGATCATCTCGGAGACGACCATTCCGGCCCCCATCCGCTTGACCAGCCGACGATTGGGCATGTCGGTAACCCCGGCCATGGGAGCCAGGATGACCGGATTGTCCAGGGTCACCGGACCGATTTGGAGCTGTTGGCGGCGGATTGCACTCATGGGTGCTTATTTATTATGCAGACGCCCCATTACGCAACGCTTAATCCTGCCGAAGGATGAAGCAGATCAGGAAAGCAGGACCTGGGTAACGAACTTCACCCCCGGATAAGCCAGGGTCAAAAGTAGATACGAGGTCAAAACCACGCGAGCCGCCATGCGGCCGCGCACGCCACAAACCCGATGTCCGATCAGCAGCAATCCAATGAGCCCAAAGGCCAACAAGGATAACAAGGTCTTGTGCCCAAATACCATCAGCGAGCCGGTCTCGAAATACTGGGTGGCCATCCCCGAGGCCAATCCCAGCCCCAACACGACTTCGCTGGCCATAAGCAACCAACCGGCCAACCGTTCGCCATCGGCGACGCTGGGCAACATGCGGGTCAGCCGGGTCGGCTGTTTGCGCTTTAACGCCCGCTCTTGCAAGAAGGCCCCCAGAGAGGCCACGGCCGCCAAGGTCAGCAAGGCATAAGTCAGCACCGAGACTATGATATGAAGGTCCAGCCAAGCCGCCGGAGCGCCTCCCAACAGGGGACGCGGCGCCTCGACCTGCTGAACCAACGACGCCAGCAAGCCCAGAACAAACAAGAACGGCATCAACAAAGGGGCAAACCGCCAGGCTTGGCGGGTTGCCATGGATAAACCGGCAAACAATCCCGCACTGGCGGCGATACAGATCCACAAAGCGGCGGAAAGGCTGGTCTGCCAGCCATCCTCGACCAGAACAGCCACCCAAGCGGCGGGAGCCGCCGTGGCCAGGGCAACCAAGGCCCAGAACAAGCCATCTCTGTCAGCCCCCGGACGTAATGGAGCCAGCGCCGCCGGAAGCAGCGCCACGAGAGCGAACAGATTGAGCGCGAGCAAAGACATGACGCGACTATACCATCCTTTGCCGCAACGCAAAGAGGTTGAGCTATGCGCCCATCCCTCTTAGTTTACCCCTCTTTGCAGCGGAGGCGCATCATGGGCAAGACAGTGGTTCTGGTGGTTGCGGCGGGGCGTGGGCGGCGATTTGGCGGCGACCTTCCCAAGCAATACCACGATCTTGCTGGCAGAATGGTCCTGCGCCACACCCTGGCCGCCTTCGCCACCAATCCCGAGATCGACGCCGTTCGCGCCGTGATCCATCCCGATGACCGCCAGCTCTACGACATCGCTGCCGCCGGTCTGACCATCTTGGACCCCGTCCATGGCGGGGCCAGCCGTCAAGACAGTGTACGCCTCGGTCTGCAAAGCCTTGGCAATCTTGGCGTCACTAAGGTTCTCATCCATGACGGGGCTCGTCCTTTCGTGGATGCGGGCACGATCGGACGCGCCGTCGCCGCCCTTGACCATCACTCCGCCGCCCTGCCCGTGGTCCCGGTGGCCGATACCTTGAAAAAAGGAAAGGACGGCTTCGTTTCCGATACGGTTGACCGCACCGAGCTCTTTCGCGCCCAAACTCCCCAGGCCTTCCGTTACGCGGACATCATGGCCGCTCATATGGCGGTGGTCGGCGAGGAACTGACCGATGACGCAGCCGTTGCCGAACGCGCAGGACTGGCGGTGGCGCTGGTGGCCGGAGCCGAAGACAATGTGAAACTCACCACCGCCGCCGACCTGGACCGCGCTCGCCGCCTGTTCGAAGGCCCCGGCGAGGTGCGCAGCGCCAGCGGTTACGACGTTCACTGCTTCGAGGATGGCGACGGCTGCTGGTTGTGTGGCGTCAAGGTTCCCCATGATCGCAAGCTGAAAGGCCATTCCGATGCCGATGTGGCCCTGCACGCCCTGACCGACGCCATCTTGGGAGCCATTGCCGCCGGTGATATCGGCCATCATTTCCCTCCGACCGATGATCGCTGGAAGGGTGCCGAATCCCACCGTTTCCTTGCTCATGCCGCATCACTGGTGGCGGCCAAGGGCGGACGGATCGTCAATGTGGATGTCACCATCATTTGCGAACGCCCCAAAGTCGGCCCCCACCGGGCGGCCATGGCGGCCCGGCTGGCAGAAATCCTGGGGATTTCGCAAGACAGGATCAGCGTCAAGGCCACCACCACCGAAGGGCTTGGCTTTACCGGCCGCAAGGAAGGCATCGCCTCCCAGGCCATGGCCTCCGTCTGGCTACCTCGGTAAATTGACGGTCTCTGCTTCGATCCAGGCCAAATAATCTGGATTACCGGCAGTGATCGGAACCGCCACCACGCAAGGGCAGGAATAGGAGTGCGATTCCTTGACCCTTGCGATGACCGCATCCACCAGATCCGTCCTGGTTTTACAGACAACCACCACTTCTTGATCTTCAGCGACCTTGCCATCCCACCAGTAGAGGGAGGTGATTCCGTCTAAAATATTGGCGCAGGCAATCAGTCGCGCTTCCACCAAGATACGGGCCAGCCCCATTGCCTCGGCTTTGCTAGAGGCGGTGATGTAGATCAGGCTTTTACTCATGCCCCCCCCCCCTCAAAGAAGAAAAGCGGGGCTGACTTCGTCGCATATGA
>JAYTWE010000034.1:0-2994 GCA_043744055.1 Magnetospirillum sp. | reverse complement strand
TAGAGCTTTGCCCGCAAGACACCTTGGATGCGGCCAAAGCCATCATGGATGCTGGGGTGGATATCTTGGTGGATATCAACGTCCATACCCGAGGCAATCGGCTGGCCCTGACCGCGCTGCGCCCCGCCCCGGTCACGGTGAACTGGCTGGGTCTGCCCGGCACCAGCGGCGCGGCCTATATGGATTGGGCGCTGGTGGATGCGGTGACCTGTCCTCCCGGCCATGAATCGGACTTCCGCGAGAGTGTCGCGGTGCTGCCCCACTGCTACCAGCCCAATGACCGTGATCAGATCATTCCCGAAACCGCTCCATCCCGGCAAGACTGTGGATTACCGGAAACGGGATTCGTGTTTTGCTGCTTCAACCAGGCCTTCAAAATCGAGCCGGTGATCTTTGCTCACTGGATGCGGATTTTGCAGCAGGTTCCAGGCTCGGTTCTGTGGCTGCTGGCGGGATCGCCCGAGATGGCCGAGAACCTACAGCGCGAGGCCGAGGCCAGAGGCATCGCCCGCAATCGCCTGATCTTCGCCAAACGATTGCCCAAGGGCCAGCATCTGGCCCGTCACCGCCATGCCGGGCTGTTCCTCGACACGCTCTATTACAACGCCCACACCACGGCCAGCGATGCCCTGTGGACCGGCCTACCGGTCATCACCGCGCCAGGACGCAATTTCGGCGCGCGAGTGGCCGCCAGCTTGCTCCAGGCGGTGGGACTGCCCGATCTGATCTGCGCCGATCTGGATGCTTATGAGAATCTGGCGGTCAGGCTTGCCTCCAATCCTGCCGAACTGGCGGCGATCACCGCCCGGCTGGCCGCCAACCGCCTGACCACGCCGCTGTTCGACACCAAAGGCTTCGTCGCGGATATGGAGCGAGCCTATGAGATGATCTGGGCCGAAGTCTGCGCCGGGCGCAAACCCAAGCGGCTGGAGATTCCATCAGCGCCCTGACCACTCCCCCATCACCGCCATCAGGGCCTCCACCGTCGGCTTGTCCAGGTCGATGATGGTGAAGCGGGCGCGGCCTTCCTTGATGCGCAGACGCAAGATATTCAGCCCGCTGTCATGCTCCACCGCGCTCAGAGTCAGTTCCCGGCTCCACGGCGCGTTGATGGTGGCCAGGGGGGTGATGACCTCTTCTGGATGCCTGATCTCGTCGGTCATTTAAATCCTCTCGTGATAGCGCGCCCGGTAGAGAAGGCGCGGCTGGGCGGGATCGTCCGTAAAGGGTTCACGGGTGTGCAGCGGATTGTTGGCGATCAGCCCTTGGCCCGCTTGCAGCACATGCTCGTAAATATAAGGCGAAGGCGTTTCCAACAGGCGTTTGATGGCGGCGGCGGCGGGTTGGGCGGTTTGCGACCACTCCACATTGCGCGAACGCGCCGTATAGCGCATGTGGAGATTCCCCCCCGCATCCACCGAGAACACCGGCCCCACCGTGGCCGGACGCTGCATTCCCTCTTCATCATTGCCGGGAATAGTCATGGCATCAGCCATCATCAAGACGCGGATCAGATCGGGATCTTCATCACGCAGCAGAATATAGAGTATCTCGTGATCCATCAGCCGGTTAGCGCCCCCCTCGGTCGCCGCCCCGGCGCAATGGAGCAGCAAGGAGCGCACACTGCGCTCTGGCGTGTTGTAATAGCCGTCGGTGTGCCAGGTGATGGGGCGTTCGGTATAAGGAATGTAGCGAGCCCGCACGCCCTCGCGATGAACGCAAAGCGGCGTGACTCCGTCATCATCGGCCAACTGGTTGGAATCGATGCTGACGAGACCGAAACCGGCAGCCAAAGCCTTCAACGCCGCTTTGTGGTCGCGTCCAAGATGGGGGGCTTCCGCATAGACCGCCATGGAGCAGCCCGCGATCCGCTCGGCCAAGGCGGAGTGTTCGGCTGCACTCAAAGCGGCGATATCACCCACCTCCACCACCAGATCATTGACGCTCCTAGGGGCGGATGCCAGCTTTCGCTCCCGCCAGCGGCCATAGGCAGAGGCATCGCTCAAATCAAAAAAGCCAGCGTTTCCCTGCATTTTTCCTCCCCTTGCATTTTCATGCAACTTTCCTAAAGAATCCACTTGGATCAGCATAGCTCATAATATTATGATCCAATAATGTAATGGGGCGCATCGAACGACCCCGAACACAGGGACGCATCCAGGAAGCTCGCTTCCACAGGATTATCAATGACAGTGAACGGCCTGCGCGCGCCGATAGCTAAGCCATGCCGGTAAGCCAAAATGGTAAGGGAGCGAAACACGATGTCGAAGAAATTGCCCGCCACACCCATGCTGGACGAGCTTGAAAAAGGCCCGTGGCCCAGCTTCGTGTCCGGCCTGAAGCGCCTTGCCGAGGTCGAGGGCAAGCCCAACGGCAATATCATGACGGGATTGCTGGGCCAGCTGGAACACAGCTACCAGACCCGCAAGGGTTACTGGAAGGGCGGCACCGTCGGGGTGTTCGGCTATGGCGCCGGCGTCATCGCCCGCTTCTCCGAGGTCGCCTCGCAATTCCCGGAATCCTCGGAGTTCCATACGCTCCGCATCATGCCCGCCCCCGGCTTCTTCTACGACACCAAGACGCTGCGCCAGATGTGCGACATCTGGGAAGAGCATGGGTCAGGCCTGATCGCCCTGCATGGCCAAAGCGGCGACATCATGTTCCAAGGCTGCCGCACCGATCAGGTTCAGCCCGCCTGGGACAAGCTGAACGAGATGGGTTTCGACATGGGCGGCGCTGGCGCCGGGGTGCGCACCTCCGCCTCTTGCGTGGGACAAGCCCGCTGCGAACAGGCTTGCTTCGACACTTTGTCGGCGCACCGCGCCATCATCAACGACTTCACCGACGATATTCACCGCCCCTCGCTGCCCTATAAGATGAAGTTCAAGTTCTCGGGCTGCGCCAATGACTGCGCCAACGCCACCCAGCGCGCCGATGTGGCCACCCTGGGCACCTGGCGTGACGACATGCAGGTCAACCAGGACGAGATCAAGA
>JAYTWE010000033.1:0-4763 GCA_043744055.1 Magnetospirillum sp. | reverse complement strand
GCGTGTGACTACATTCGCGGCTGGCTGCATTACTGCCTCGAAACGTACGCGGAATTGCTGCGTGAAGCCCCCGGCTACTTCGGAGCGGCGTAATGATTGACGTTCTCGTGGTGGGCGGTGGCCCGGCGGGCATGTCCTGCGCCCTGGAAGCCGCCCGACGCGGCCACCGTATAACCCTGTTCGAGGCTGGCCCCGAATTGGGCGGACAATTCCTCCTGGCCCGTCAGGTTCCGGGCAAGGAGGAATATCAGGCAACTCCCCGGAGTTTCGCCTTGGAATTGGCCGCCGCCGGAGTGGATATCCGCCTGAACCATACGGTCAATGCTTCGGATCTGGCCGCGTTCGACCAGATCGTCCTCGCCACCGGTATTGTTCCCCGCAAGCTGGAGATTCCAGGTTTCGACCACCCCAAAGTGACCACCTATGACGATATTCTATCCGGCCGCAGCCAGGCCGGGCCACGGGTCGCCATTTTAGGATGTGGCGGCGTCGGCTTCGATATCGCCCTTGCCTTGCTGGGACCGCACGAGAACTTCGACGATTCCTGGGGGATCGACCGCACCTTCTCCACCCCCGGAGGATTGAAAGCTCCGACCAGCGCTCCGACCCCGCCGCGAAAAATCACCATGATGCAGCGCAAGCCCCAACGTCCCGGCGCCAGTCTGGGCAAGACAACCGGCTGGATTCACAAGGCGACCCTGCAACGATATGGCGTCGAGACCTTGACCGGGGTGACGTATCGCCATATCGACGACAAGGGCATTCACATTCTGTTTAATGAAACTGAACATCTTGTTCAAGTTGACACAGTCGTCGTCTGTATCGGGCAAGAGTCGAGACGAGACCTCATGTCCCAGCTCGAAGGGTTCGGCAAGCCCGTCCATCTCATCGGCGGCGCCCGCGAGGCGAGCCGCCTTGATGCCCTGGCTGCGTTTGAAGAGGGAATGCGCCTAGGTCTGGCCCTCTGACCAAAGGCATAACACTACACATAGACTTTGACAAGAAGGCGCCTAAACACTTGGTATTGTATAAGTATTATTAACTTATCCACATCCAGAATGACTCCCGAGCAACTTGCTTTGCGGGTTCATTTTGGGCCATACTCGAAAAATGTGCTTTCATGACGAAATGAGACGATATCTGCGCCAAAGACGTTCAGCGTCCCCAAAATGCTGGGCTGATTTACGTGCTGAAATTGATACCCCTCGGCCACAGGCTATTCGTCTGCACCCTTTTTCGAAGATCACAGCCGCCTCCCATACCGAGCGTCTGCGTGATATCGCCCATCCGACTGGACTGACGGCACTGATCTGGACTCCTGTCGTGCTGATTGTGGTGCCGCTGATGGCTCTCGCCTCAGGCAGTCTCACCCTTCTCGGCCGCACCCTGTCCATGGGGCTGAATACGCTTGTCCTGGGGGTATCGCTTGCGTCGCGCGCGGGCTTGTATCTTCGCGCCCGTATCCATGCCGTCATTGCCCCGATTTTCACATTCGAGCCGCCCTCCCTTATGCGAGAGCGCCCCAGCGATGGGCGCTTCCATGCCGAAAATGCCAAAGAGGCGGCAAAGGCGGTCGAGGCGATTTCGACTGAATCCATGGCTTTGGTCCACCGGACTTTGGTGGAAGCCGTAGAAAAAGGCGACGAGACCCTTCCCGAGAATGTAGGTCTGCTGGCACGGCTGCTGTCCGACCAGCCCCCCACCAATGATTTCCAGGCAGCGGATATGATCCGCGATTGCTTCGCCGATTTTGGCACATCCGGTATCCGCAGCCGCGCCTTGCTCTGCGTTGCCCTTAATCTGTCCCGTCACTTCGCCCGTCCGACCCGGCTACCCCTGGCGACCACGCGGGCTTGGCGCATGCTGGACCCCGTCACCTTCGAAGACGAGATCGCGACTCAGCTATCCATGTTCGGCCGCTACATCATGGATTGGCAGAAGTCTCAGAACACCTTCCTCTGCCTGGACAATGCCGAGATCGAAATGATCGAGGTTTTGTTCGAAGGACTTCACCCTGGTCACCACGCCAAGGAAATGACGGATGTCCTGAACTTCAAGGTTTTGTCCAACCGCCGCCAAGGCTTGCTGCGACGGATACCGCACCGTCTGCGCAAAGCAGTTCAAGGCGCGGTCAACAGCCCTGAATCCGTGGAATACATCAAGGCAACCCAGACCTTCTTGAGTGATATCGCCTCCGCGCGGAACTACCAGCCCATCATCGATGCCGCCGCCGCCGCACTGGACGAGATCAATAAATTTGCCGAGAAGGCACTGCCGCCCCCCGCCCAAACGTCGTTACCGGCTATGCCCGCCGCCGCCATAAGCGAAGCCCAGGCGCTGGCCCGCATCACCCCGGTCAAAATGCCCGCCTCGGAATTGCCCGCCTCGGAATTGGCTGTCCAAGCCATGCGGGAAGCAACCGCGCCACAGCCTCGCCCGTCTCCTCCCCCGGTTCAGCCACCAGCTCAGCCACCGGTTCAACAGCAGCCTCGCCCGACTCCCTCGCCGCCGCAGCAGCAGCCGCAGCAACGGATGGCTCCCGCCGTCTTGCCCCGACTTGGCGGCAGTCGGGCTGACGCGGCAGGACCTCTCTTAAGCGCAGAGAGAAAGCCCCTGCCCCCTCGCGACGCCATCAGCGTTTCCGCATTGCGGGAAACCTTACCCTCGGTCTCCACCCGCTCACTCCCCCTTCCTCCTGGCAAACGGCCGGAACTTCCCGCCATCGCCATGGGGAAATTGCCGGTGCTGGCCGGGACCGGCACACTCCCCCCCGCAGCAATAGCGGCCCCGGCGCAACGCACTCCTTCTCCTGTCACCGGTCGCATCAGCATACCGGCACCGGGAGCCCGGCCGGTTGTCACCACGACCAGCCCTGCCCCGCAATCAAGCCCCACGCCCGTCATTCAGTCTTCGGCCCCAACCATCGGTTCCGCCACTGGCCGCATCCTCCCCCCTGGCACCATCACCGACCTGACCGTTGTTCCGCAAAAGAAGCGCCCCCCGATCACCTCGGCGGTCAAGCGCCAGTCGGTCTTGAAAATCTTGCGCGGAGAATCCGCAAGCACCATCGCGGCTGCCTTGGGTATCCGGGCCTCCAAGCTGGATGAATGGGTTGACGCCTTCATCACTGCTGGCGCCGGGGCACTGACCCCCAGCAAGCCCAAACGGGTCAAGAAGGTCATTGAAGCCAGTGAGCCTCTATCCGCCGAGCTTCTCCGCGCAAAACTGGCCGAGGTTCTGGCCACGGCCCAAATGATCGAACGAGCCATGGATACCCAGATATCGACGCGCCGTCCGATTTTGCTGCCTCCGCCCGACCAGGGCAAAGGTCATGGCGCGACGAAGCACCCCCGCAAAAAGGGATAGTTGAAAGTCCCCTCGGCAATCCCCACGTGCCCTATTTGGCACATGCAGGGGAGTGCACGCCTGATGATGGGTTCAAATGACAGTATGGAAGCCGGGAAATCCGGCATGGACATGGAGCATCGCGTCCAGGTCGAGTTGATTATTGCCCTGGAACAGGGCCTTGCCTTAGGCAAGCATATTGATGATCTGAAGGAAATCCTGACTCAGCTCGTGGATTACACCGACATCCATTTCATGTCAGAACAACTGCTGATGCGCCTTCACGCCTATCCGAGATTGGCGGAGCACGAAGCAGCCCACAACAAACTGATTGAGCAATCTCGGAGGGTCATGAATGACTTTTGTTCCGAGGAGGTTTCTGTTGTCTCTTCCGAGCTGCTTCTTTTGAAGCAATGGCTTCTCGACCATATCAGATCGGATGATTACCTGTTCCACCTTCACTTGGCTGGGCAGGTTGCCGACGCATAGATGTTTCCCAAGGCGAAACAATCTGTTTCCAAATCATACGATTGTCCATTTTTCGTCATCCTGTAAGCTCGTCGTCAACAATCCCCACAGGTAAGGTCACGATCCATGAAGCTCGCAACTGCCGTACTCGCCTTCGCCATTGCCGCCGCCTCCCCGGCTTTTGCCCAGTCCTCCGACGCCAGCACGGCGGAAGGCGGACAGTTCCAAGTGGACAAGACGCACGCCAAGATCATCTTCTCGTATAATCACTTCGGCTTCTCCACCTCCTACGGCCTCTTCAGCGATTTCGACGCTACCTTGGCCTTCGACCCCAAATCCCCGACCAAGAGCGCCCTGGCGGTGACCATCAACATGGACGGCATCATCACCAATGTTCCGAAATTCGATACCCACCTGAAGTCTCCCGACCTGTTCGATATCGCCAAATACCCCACCGCCAGCTTCAAAAGCACCGCCATCGAGGTCACCGGCCCAACCACGGGCAAGATCACCGGCGACCTGACCCTGCACGGTGTGACCAAGCCGGTGGTGCTGGACGCAACCTTCAACGCGGCCGGTATCCATCCCATGAACAAAAAGTACATCGTCGGCTTCAATGCCACGGGCAAGGTGAAGCGTAGCGAATTCGGCCTGGGTTACGCTTTGCCGGTGGTGGGCGATGACGTCACCTTGACCATCAGCACCGAATTCGTGCGTCAGTAACGAGGCATCAATGTCCGCACGAGATCGCTATGATCGCGTGGCCATGACCCTGCATTGGGTCATGGCCGTGGCGATCCTTGGGCTGATGGTGGCTGGCTTCATCATGACGGGATTGAAGCCCGGCTCACCTCAGCAATTCCAGCTGTACCAGATGCATA
This sequence comes from Magnetospirillum sp., assembly GCA_043744055.1. GTDB lineage: Bacteria > Pseudomonadota > Alphaproteobacteria > Rhodospirillales > Magnetospirillaceae > Phaeospirillum. The sequence goes on along the minus strand of JAYTWE010000033.1, from coordinate 69 downwards.
AGTCCTTTGGCGTCACCGCCTTGGTCTTAACGGCTTTACGACTGGCTTGGCGGTTGGGGCATCACCCTC
>JAYTWE010000032.1:0-2022 GCA_043744055.1 Magnetospirillum sp. | reverse complement strand
GAATGCGATCCCTTATCTTGTCCATGATTTCCTCACAATTTCATCATGTTGACCGAGGGTTTACAGACTGCTAGAGCGCTGTTGCGCCTTGGCAGCTTTTTGCTCGCACCACTCCCACCAGATCCACAGCCTATTGGCGGCGGCGGTCCATCCGATGGAGAGAGCGAGGAGCCAGAGACGGTGAATCATCCAGATCATGGCGTGACCTCCGCGAGGCCAGCGACCAGAGCCCGACGGCCACCGGGGAACGTCTTGTAGATGGTGGCCTCGGAGCATCCGACGAACCGGGCAATACGGTGGCCGGGAATGCCGCGCAAAAGCATATCCCGGACCTGCTGGTACTTGTCGTCAATTAGGACAGGTTTCGCGCCGAGCTTCACACCCCGCGCCTTGGCGGCGGCCAGACCAGCCTTGGTCCGGGCGCGGATGATGTCCCGCTCGAACTGGGCGACAGCGCCAACCATGTTAAACACCAGCCATCCCGCCGGAGACGATAAGTCGATGCTTTCGCGCAGACTGACAAGAGCGCCGCCCCGCGCATGGATTTCCACCGCGATATCGATCAGATGACGCAGGGATCGCCCGAGGCGGTCGATGCTCCACACCACCAGGATGTCGCCCGGTTGGATGGCGGCGATGGCCTCGGCCAATCCCTCGCGGTCGTTGCGGGCGCCCGACATGGTGTCGGTATGGATATGCTCGGCGAGGACACCGCGCGCGGCCAGGGCGTCCAACTGGAGGGCGGTGTCCTGCTTGTCGGTGCTGACACGGGCGTAGCCGCGAATCGTCATTGCTTAACCTCCACCCGCTTGCGCCATGCCTTCAGGCCCTCCGTCACTGTGTTGGCCTGGGCGACCGTCATCCACTCGGGGTCATCAACACCTGTCATTCGTTTAATGAAAGCCAGCAGGGCTGCGCGATTGGGTGTTTCGGGGATGCTGGAGCGGCACATGTCGCCCCAGATGGCGAAGACCTTGCGCACATGCGGCTTGCTGGACGGGGGGCGATAGCCGGACCCGCCACCCCTCTTGTTTTCCTTGATCAATCCACGCGCCTTGAGATCAGCGACGCAGGCGTTGAAGTCGCGCACCGACATGGTGCTGGCGGAGTCCTTGCCGCAGATCCGCGTCTGGACGGCGCGACGGGCCTCCTCGTCCAGTCCGGCATCCTTGCAAGCGCCGAACCACATTTTGCGAGCCTTGGCCTTGGGATCGGCGGCGGTCATGCCAGCAACCCCGCCACCTTTGCCGGAGCGGTCCCGACACCGGCGGTAACGTCAACCGCCGCACCGGCACGACGGCCATGAAGCTGGGCGTCATCCTTGAAGCGGCCCCCGGCCTCCTTGATCGGGCGGGCGGTGCCCAGCTTGATGCCATGGCGCTCCATCATAGCTTCCAGCTGGCCTTGGGCCGACATCACCAGTTCATGGCCCTGGCAGAGGTCGGACGGGCAATAGCGGCGCCACAGCCCCTGATGGAGCTTGCTGACCAGCATTGCCGCCAGACCTTCCTGGAAGGCCCGCACGGCATCGGCGCGGGTCTTGGTGGTGCGGCGGCGCGTATACAGGGCGGAGGCGCGGAATTCGGCCAGGGCGCGGGTGCAATGCCCCTTCATGACCTCGTAGACATATTCTGCCACCAGGGTGTCCTGGGGGCGGCCGAAGAAGCAGATGGTGAGCTGGCGGCCGCGCCGGACATACCAGCCCCGGCAATCGGCGAACCGGGCCACCGCGAACCATACCGGATCGAGCGGACTGCGCCGCCCCATGGGAACCTCGTGCTGGTGATAGTCGGCGGCGCCGAGATCCGCCTCGGTCAGGCCATGCTTGGACAGCATCTCGGCCATCTTCTCGGCGGCGGCCATGGCCTCTTCCTCGGTACAGCCGTTATCGACGGTCTTTTGGCGCAGCGCGCGGAGGATGGAGCGGATCTTGTCGATGTTAGCCATGGGACACCTCCGGCGACTTGATGACCGCCAGGGCCTTGGCCAGTTCGTAGACCCGCTGGCGCACCTTGGGATCGG
>JAYTWE010000031.1:0-3658 GCA_043744055.1 Magnetospirillum sp. | reverse complement strand
TCCGCCCAGCACGTGACCGACTTCGCGATCGCTCACGGTCTGCCCCTGATTGGACTGGAACAACCGTCTTATGCCGAGCTTTGCCGCATGGCGGCGGTCAATCCGGCCATCGGTCCCAACCGACGGCCGGTCACCTGATCTGGATTAAGGCCGTCCGATGCTGGTGTAGCTGAACCCAAGCTCGGCCATTTCATCCGGCGCATAGACATTGCGCAGGTCCACCAAGGCCGGGTGCTTCAACAGCGATTTGACCCGGTCCAGATCAAGGGCGCGGAATTCGTTCCACTCGGTAATCAGGACCAGACAATCGGCACCGGGCATGGTGGAATAGGCGTCGTTGCAATAGACCACGGTGGCGGGCAACAGCTTGGTTGCCTCTTCCATCCCCTCGGGGTCGAAGGCCTTTACCGTTGCTCCCGCTTCGATCAGAGCGGCGACGATGTCGATGGAGGGTGAGTCGCGCATGTCGTCGGTGTTGGGCTTGAAGGTCAGGCCCAGGACGGCAATGGTCTTGCCCTTGACGGAACCACCACAAGCGGTGACAACGCGCTCGGCCATCTGCTTCTTACGCTGTTCGTTGACGGCGACCACGGTTTCCACGATGCGCAACGGTGCGTCGTAGTCCCGCGCGGTACGCACCAGGGCCAAGGTGTCCTTGGGGAAGCATGACCCACCATAGCCAGGGCCGGGATGCAGGAATTTTTTACCGATACGACCGTCCAGCCCGATTCCCTTGGCCACGTCATGAACATCGGCCCCCACCTTCTCGCACAGGTCGGCGATCTCGTTGATGAAGGTGATCTTGGTGGCCAGGAAGGTGTTCCCGGCATATTTGATGAGTTCGGAGGTGCGCCGCGAGGTGAAGACGATGGGCGTCTCAATCAGGAACAAGACGCGGTAGAGCTGCTTCATAACCTTGCGGGCACGTTCGGATTCGGTGCCGATCACCACCCGGTCGGGGCGCATGAAGTCGTTGATGGCCGAGCCTTCGCGGAGAAATTCCGGGTTGGAGACCACATCGAACTCAGCGTCGGGGCGGCGTGCGCGGATGATGCGTTCCACCTCGTCACCAGTTCCCACCGGCACGGTGGACTTGGTCACCACCACGGTGTAGCCCTCCATGGCATCGGCGATTTCCTCGGCGGCGGCATAGACATAGCTGAGATCGGCATGGCCATCGCCGCGCCGTGATGGTGTGCCAACCGCGATGAACACGGCATCGGCGGTTCTGACCGCGTCTTTAAGCTCGGTGGTGAAGGTCAGGCGACCGGAATCCACATTGGCCGCGACCATTTCGTCGAGGCCCGGCTCGTAGATGGGCATGACATTTTCGCCCAACTTCTCGATTTTGCGGGCATCCTTGTCAACGCAGGTGACATGGATGCCGAATTCCGAAAAGCAGGTTCCCGACACAAGGCCCACATAGCCGGTGCCGATCATGGCGATGCGCATGACGCTCTAGTCCTTATGGTCGTTGACGCGGTGGTGTTTAACGCAGCGTTGTTATTGGTCCTGAAAGCGCCGGATCAGGTCGCGGGCGGCATCAGCGGTATCGGCGCGGGCCAGGGCGAAAGCCAGATTGGCTTCCAGCCAGCCCACTTTGTCGCCGCAGTCGAAACGCTGGCCCTCAAAGCGCAAGCCGTGGAAGGGCACCATGCCGATGGTCTGGCTGATGGCGTCGGTCAGCTGAATCTCGCCACCGGCTCCCTTTTCCTTTTTGTCCAGCACGTCGAACACGGCGGGATGCAAGATGTAGCGGCCGATGATGGACAAGGTGGACGGCGCCACTTCGGGATCAGGCTTTTCCACCAGCCCCTTGGCCTTGGCAAGGCGGCCATTGTCGAATTCCACATCCAAAATGCCGTAGCGTTTGGTGTGTTCGCGGGGCACGTCGGAAACGGCGACCACATGGCCGCCCACTTCGGTGTGCACGGCGGCCATCTGCTTCAGACAGGGGGTCTTGGCCAAGATCAGATCGTCAGGCAGCAGGACGGCGAAGGGCTCGTCGGCGACCAGATCGCGGGCGCACCACACGGCATGACCCAGGCCCAGCGGCTCGCTCTGGCGGGTATAAGAAATCTGACCCGACTTGGGCATCCAACTGGTGACGGCTTCGACCAGATCGAACTTACCGCGCTCTTTCAAGATGCGCTCCAGCTCGGGATTGTTATCGAAGTGATCTTCCAGCGCGTTCTTGCCGCGGCCGGTGACGAAGATGAAATGCTCGATTCCGGCGGCGGCGGCTTCTTCCACCGCGTATTGGATCAACGGCTTATCGACCACCGGCAGCATTTCCTTGGGCATCGCCTTGGTGGCGGGCAGGAAACGGGTGCCCATGCCACCTACGGGGAACACGGCCTTGCGCACGCGACGCGACATCCTGGAACTCCTTACGAGCTTTGTCTCAACGGGCAGCCGCCGCCCCTCTGGGCGATTTGTGCCGATGGCGGAAAGTTTTGCCACGACCGCGCCTGGGAAGCAATGAGAGGTTAAGGGAGGGGCGACGAGCCGCTGAAGATATTCAGCAACTCGCCGGTTTCAGATGATTCAGTCCGATGGAATCCACCAATGTCCGTAATTCCTGGCGGGCGGCCACATGGCTCATGGAGAACTCGAAGCCCATGATCTTCTGGCGCAGGTCCAGCAAGGTCAGGCCCTCCAGAAACATGGAGCGATAGATCACGCGCTCGCCCAGGCCGGGGATGACGCGAAACCCGACCCGTTTTGACAGGTCCGCCAGCAGCTTTTCCATATCGCGCTTATTGCGAGCGTCCAGGTTAGACAGGCGGTTGCGCAATACGATCCAGTCCACCACCGCCTTCTCGCCGCGAATGGCGCGGGCTTTCTTGGTGTCCCACACCATCTCGGAATAATGGCTGGGGCGCTGGATCTTCATGGTGCCGGGCTCCACCAGGGCCAGCACATCCAGATCCACCAGGGAATCATTCAGCGGCGTCACCAGGGTATCGGCGAAGGAATGGCCGAGGCGTGACAGGTAATGATCGGAGCCAGGGGTGTCGATCACCACCACGTCGTGACTGGCGGCCATACGCTGGAAGGTTTCGTTCAGCTTTTCCTCATCGGCGGCACGATCCACGGTGGGGGGAATCGCGGCATGTTCGGGGAGAGGGAGGCCAAGCTCCGTCACATCCTTGCGGGCCTGGCGATTGCGGATATAGCGGGTCAGAGTCGCCTGGCGGGCATCCAGGTCGATGCTGCCCACCGACAATCCGCGTTCCAGCAGACTGATGACGAGGTGCATGGCGACGGTGGATTTGCCGGTGCCGCCCTTTTCATTGCCGACGACGACGATATGGGCGCGCTTGGTCATGATGGCAGTCCCTTCATTTATCACCTCAATCGCCGGGCGCGAACTCCGTTCGCTCGGCTTTCGCCGCATAAGCGGCGCGGCCTCAACGGCCTAGGGCGTGTTGACATTCAGCACTTCTCCCTCCCTCGGCTTGCCGGGGGAGGGTTGGGGAGGGGGCATGGGAAACTCCCTCGTCGATAATGCAGCTAAGGCCCCCCTCCCGACCTCCCCCCGGCAAGCCGAGGGGAGGAGAAAAAGGCCCCCATAATTTGAATGTCAACGCGGCCTAGTCGCTTCGCTCCAGCTTCAGCCAAACCTTGGTGTCGTGAAAGACTGCTCCACCGGCGG
>JAYTWE010000030.1:0-5702 GCA_043744055.1 Magnetospirillum sp. | reverse complement strand
TGCAGGTTGTCGGCCGACTGAACGTAGGTGTCGAAATTCTGCCCCGGAAACCTTGGTTGAACCTTCACAAACGACAGGGGCTCTGGGTAACCTAAAGCCCTGCAAACTTGGATTTTCACAAGCATGCCATGATGGAATTCAAAGGTGCGGGCGGAGATGTGGGGTTCCAACGCATCAATGGCGAAAGGCAGGGGCGGAAGCTCGAAAGCCATGGGATCACCTCTATGTGGTCAAAGGGTTCTGCTCAGGATTGGAAAATCTCTAAACCATTGCCGGAAACATATGGCGTCATGAGGCCGATGTGAAGACCCTATTGCGTAAAAGACAACCGGGACCGCCCTAAAGCGAGACGGGCCGCTTCCAGTCCGCTGGCGATGGCGGCTTCGATTGTACAGGGCCAGGGGGAGGCTAGCCAGTCTCCGGCAAGCAAAAGATTCGGGTATTCGGTGGTGTGGCCGGGACGGCGGCCAATGGTGGCGTGGTCATGAGCCAAGGTGGCGCGGCGCTCTTTCATGATGCGAAACGGCGGCGGCGAACAGGCGGGAATCCCCATGGCACGGGCCGCCTCGTCCCACAGCAGCGCAGCAATATGGTCATTGGAGTGCTCGGCCAGACCGTCGGCGGCTGATACGGTGATGGAGAGCACATCGCCACGGGCGAACAGCCAATGACCGGCGGCGTTCACCAATCCAAGGAAATGGGACTCTCCCGGCAAGATCACCGGATAGTCCAGGCGGAAATGGGCGTTGACGATGGGGCGTGTCGGCATGTCGTCGATCATGCCGGGTAAGACCGAAGCCAGCGCCCAGGGCGGCAGTGCCAGAATGACCTTATCCTCGGGGCCGAGGGGAATCACTCCGAAATCGAAAGTCAGGGCCTGAGCCGAAGCGGCGATCAGGCGGCGGCGAAAATGAACCTCGGCTCCGAATAGGGCAAGGGTGGCCAGGGCCGGAGCCACCAGAGCCGCCGACAGCCCCATGGGAAACGTCCAAGGCTTCAAAGCACTGCTTCCACCCAGCAAGGCTCGGCGCATGGTCCAGCCGAACATGCGGGCCGAGGCTTCATCCGGGGCGGTGTTCATGATGGCTTCGCACATGGGCTGCCAGAATCGGGAGAAGGAGCGCGACGCTCCCAACCGACTTGCCACGGTTTCGGCCTTTCCGGTCCAAGGGAGCCCCAAGGCCCGCAGGATTTCACCAATCCCGGCGGGAAGGTGTTTCGGCGTCACCGTCCACCTTGCGCCGGTGGCGATATCGACGAACGGGAAGGCAGGGTCAACCGCGGTCATGGCTTCCAGGCCGCCGATAGCCTGGGCATAAGCCAGGGCGGTGCGATTGGCTCCTAAGACAAGATGGCTGCCATTGTCGATGATGCGGTCAAGCTTCTCGTCCTTGAACGAGCGGCACCGCCCACCGGCATGACCGGCGGCTTCATGAACAATAACGCGAGTGCCAGCCTTGGCGGCGGCGATGGCGGCGGCCAGACCGGCTAGACCGGCTCCGACGATATGAAGGGTTCCGTTCACGTTCAACTCACGCCGTCAGGCCGCGGAAGATTCCAGAAATCAGAATATTGGCGGCGTCCATCTTGTTCAACTTGACCCGTTCGGCCAGGGGGTCGCCATGGCGCAATCGCTTGGACAGCAATTCCGCAACCCGCAAGGTCATGGCGGTCTGAAGGCGCAGACGTAAATCCTTGACCATGGAGGGCAGGGGCCGGGCCAGTTCGATCAGGCCATCGGTAGCGTCCAGGGCTTGGTCGATCACACGGCGCAGTTCCGGGCGCAGTGATTTTTCCTCCAGCACCTGATTGGTCAAGCCAGCGGCTTGCATCCAGTCTTGAGGAAGATAGACCCGCTTCAGCTCCGCATGATCCTTGCCGCAATCTTGCAGGTGGTTGAGGACTTGAAGAGCCGCGCATAGAGCATCGGAAGGGCCGAACGTATCATGTGACTCGCCGTGCAGGTCCAAGAGAAAGCGGCCGACCGGGGCTGCGGAATGACGGCAATACTCCATCAGATCGCTCCAGTCCGCGCAATAATCGCGCAATGCGTCGCGGCGGAAGGCTGGAAGCAGTTGGGAAGCATGTTCGATCAGGGCGGGATCGGCCTTGACCTCCTGACGATAGACGATGGCCAGATGCAGGTTCGGGGCAGATTCTGTTCCGTGCAGAGCGGCATCCAGGGCGTCTAGGCCAGCGACCTTGTCTTCGGACGATAGGGTTGGGGAATCCGCAATGTCATCCGCATGCCGGGCGAAGTGGTAATAGGCCATGATGGTGGCCCGCTTCGACGCATGGAGAAGAATAGAGGCGACGGGGAAATTCTCCTCTCCGGCAGTCTTACTGGCCGGGGGAAGCGTGGCGGCTGCGGCGCTGGACAAAGTGGCTCCTGAAACGGTGCAATCGAGCGATTTGGGTTCTATATATGCCATGCCCGGTCACGGAGAAACAGAACCTTGATGACGTCAGCGACCCAGCTCTCCCATTCCGCCCAATTGGTTCGCGAGTTTGATCGCGAGCGATTCGTCACCGCCTTATTCGCTCCCCCGGATCGGCGTGAAGCCTTGATGGCTCTTTACGCCTTCAATGTGGAAGTGGCGCGAATTCGTGAAAGTGTGCGCGAGCCCATGGCGGGGATGATCCGGCTTCAGTGGTGGCGCGAAACGCTGTCAGCGGTCGAGGAGGGAAGGCCCATGGATCGTCATCCCGTGGCGGCTCCCCTGATCGAAGCCGTGCGAGTCCGAAAGCTGTCTCTTGAGAAATTCGAGTTCATCCTGACAGCCCGCGAGCAGGATTTAGAGCCGGTGGGACCGGAAGATATGGCCGGGGCCGAAGCCTATGCCGAGCAAAGCTCTGGGGCCTTATCCCAATTAGCGGTGGAGATTTTGGGCGTGAACGACCCTGTGTCTTTGGCAGCGGCACGGCATGTGGGAATCGCCTGGGCGCTGCTTGGACAAATCCGGGCGCTGAGCTTTCATCTGTCAATAGGGCGGTTGACGCTACCCGAGGCCGAATTACAAAAAGCGGGAAGCAGTGGCGTAGACGTCATGGCGGGGAGGGCACCACTCAAGGCCTTGTCCTCGGTGGCCCAAGCCATGGGGGATGCTGCTGCCCGGCATTTGGCCCAGGCTAGGCGGTTGGCGGTATCACAGGAAGCAATACCGGCTTTGCTCTTGGGAACGCTTGCGGATGGCCATCTTTCCGCGCTAATATCATCAAGCTGGAACCCGATGGATTCTCGTGTATCCGCTCCTCGCTCCCGCCCATTGCGTCTCGCCTGGGCTCACTGGAGGGGGCGGTTCTAGCTTTACAATGCAGATCGCTTCGATATCGAAATCACACATTGCCATATCGCAATGAGTCATTGCTGTATCGAAACGTCCCACTTGTAAGTCAAGGTTGACATACGGGAGCAGTATCACAGGTTGATATATGCATCCTCAAATATTGACATGCGGTCACAAAGCGGTATTGTGGTACCGAAATAGCTAATTAAGAAATAGTCCAAATAAAAAGGGAGCGACACTCGAACCGAGTCGTCGCGCATTGGCTTATCCGATAGGTGGGGTATGACGGCAGCACAAGAAAAAGACGAGGCTCTTCAAAGGTTTGCCAATGAATCTGGGGGGCTTGGCATCCAGGTCGTCGAGGTTATCGGCAAGGTCGAGGACGTTTCTCGCCATGTGGGGCGTCAGTCTGAGCTGATGGATGCTATTCAACAGCGCATGGCCACCTTGGGGGAGGAGACCAGCAATATCGTCGTCACTGCTCGACGGAGCCATTCCCTGTCGGAGGAAGCCGTCAGCGCCATGGGCGTTTCCAAGGAGGAAATCGCCCGGTCGTTGGATGATATCAGCCAACTGACCAATATGGTGGTCGCCGGGGCGGAGCGTATCAATACGCTGCAATCGGCATTGCAGCAGGTGGGACGAGTGGCCGCCTCCATCGAGGCCATTGCGCGTTCGACCAATATGCTGGCCCTCAACGCGACCATCGAAGCAGTGCGGGCGGGAGAATCCGGGCGCGGCTTTGCCGTCGTCGCCAGTGAAGTGAAGGAACTGGCCCGCCAGACGGCCACCAGCACCGCCGAAATCCGTCGGACCCTGGATGCCTTGCAGACTGTGGCTGTAACCCTGGCGGCGGATAATCAGGCTGCCGCCACCCGCGCCCAGGTGGTTAACACCAGTACCGCCACCATCGGAACCCATGTTGACGGTATCCGCGCCATTGTCGAGCGCATCACCAATGACCTGCGCATGGTCACCTCCGAGGCTGAAGCTATCAATGTGGATGGCGGCACCTTGTTAACCTCGGTGCGCGAAGCCACAACGGGCATCGCGGCGTCGGCCGGAGATTTAGAAAGTGCGCGTGGGGTGTTGAACACAATGCGAGGGGCGGGGGAGCGATTGATCGCCGTCACCTTTGATTCCGGCTGTACCACTCCCGACACTCCCTTTGCCGACGAGGCAATTCGGATCGCCGGAAAGATTGGGACGCTCTTCGAAGAGGCGGTGGACCAGAATACCATCACCATGGCCGATCTGTTCGATGAGGATTATCGGGAAATTCCGGGGTCGAACCCAGTTCAGTACATGACTCGCTTCGCCAAGTTCACCGATCAGATCGCCCAGTCCATGATTGATGCGGTGCTGGGCTTCAGCGACCAAGTGGTCTTTTGCACCCTGACCGACCGCAACGGCTATGTTCCTACTCACAACACCAAGTTTTCCCAGCCTCAAGGCCGTGATCTTGAATGGAACGCCGCCCATTGCCGCAACCGCAAGATTTTCGATGACAAGGTTGGATTGGCGGCGGCGCGTAATGTGGAACGGCTCTGGCCTCAGGTCTATCGCCGGGATATGGGCGGCGGTAGCAGTGCGGTCATGATGGATGTTTCTTCCCCCATATTCTGCAAGGGACGGCATTGGGGTGCGATTCGGGTGGGCTACAAGACCGATCAAGCCTCCTATGGGGCCTCGGATCGCGGCACCGCTCAAGAGGCCATGGACATGGTGGAGAGAGCCGGAACCTTATGTCGGGGACAGGGCCGCGATGCCTTGCTGGCCGCCATTGTGGATAAGAGTGGTCCCTTCAATCGCAAGGACCTCTACGTCATCGTTCAAGACATCTCCGGCCGTGTCCTTGGCCATGGCCGCAATCCTAATCTGAATGGCGCCGACGGCAATACCCTGAAGGACGCCAACGGCAAGCTGTTCTCCAAGGAAATGGTAACCGTCGCCCGTCATTCCGGCTCGGGCTGGGTTGACTATGTCTGGGCCAATCCCGCGACCAAGGTTTTGGAAAACAAGTCCTGCTTCGTCAAGCTATTCGACGATCTGGTGCTTTGCGTCGGAATCTATACGGCTTGATGGTTCAGTAAGATGGGGTCACCCCCGGCGGCGGCAGTGTTCACACTGACACAGCATTCCGTCGCATAGCGCAGCAAGGTGTGGGGACCGCCAGCTTTGGGGCCGGTCCCCGACAGGCCTTGTCCACCGAATGGCTGTGAGCCCACCACGGCTCCGATCATGGAGCGGTTGACATAGATATTGCCGACCCGCAGCCGCTTGATGATATGGGCGATGGTGGACTCGATGCGGCTATGAATGCCAAGGGTGAGGCCATAGCCGGTGGCAGCAATGGAGTCCAGGGCTTGATCCAGAGTCCGCTGTTCCCAGACCACCACATGAAGAAACGGGCCG
>JAYTWE010000029.1:0-2717 GCA_043744055.1 Magnetospirillum sp. | reverse complement strand
CCCTGCCGATAGTGTGAAGCATCTTATCAAACGTGGATTGATTGTTCCTACGGAACAGGCCGGTGTAAGGTTTGAAACTGGCCCCAATGTTATCTTGTTATCTGATGTATCCTTGCAGAATGGCGCGTTTTGCAATCTATCTGAGTTTCCAATTCTACAGATGCTCTATCGTCAAGGAATGATTATTCCAGGACACCCCAACTGTACCGGCCGTAAACCCCTGATCTTGGGGTTGGCGCAGCAGGTGGAGGCCCAGTTGGAATATGTCTTGCGGGGTAATTACGGCCTGTTGACGGAAGACGAGATGCTGGCCGCCGGGGTGCCGAGCGATATGGCCCAAGAATGGATGCGCATGAAATTGCGCTTTGCCTTTGGCTCTATCCGCCAATCCAGTGATCTGTTGGATACCTGCGTCATCGGTGATGGGCCTGCTATTTTACCGGGGGGGGTGACCGTTCGTCGGTTGGAGCTTAACGTGTTCGAGTTCACCTTCGATGGCGAGTCAGCCGTTGTCGATTTGAATCTGGGCGCGGGACGGACATATGAGACTCCCTATCATCTGGGATATCATGACCTGGAGCGGAGCTATTTCTCGATAATCCACGCGGGTGAGGGGGATGGCTGGGACCCTGATCGTGCCGCCATGTCCTCGATCCTGATGTTTCAGGGCAAAGTCTATCTTATTGATGCCGGTCCCAATATCCATGCTGCCTTGCAGGCCTTGGGTATCGGTGTGCAGGAGGTGGAAGGTATCTTCCATACTCATTGTCATGACGACCATTTTTGCGGTTTGACAACCTTGTTCCGGGCTGATCACCGGATTAAATATTACGCTGTTTCTTCTGTGCGTGCATCGGTTGCTAAAAAGCTGTCGGCCTTGACTGCTCTATCAGAGGATTCATTTGGTGAGTATTTTGAGATTTGCGATCTGGACCTGGGCGTCTGGAACGATATCGAAGGGCTGGAGGTCATGCCCATCTTCTCGCCTCATCCTGTGGAAACCACGGTGTTTCATTTTCGCACCCCATGGGAAGAGGGCTATCGCTCCTATGCTCATATGGCCGATATCGTCTCTTTGGACGTATTGGGACAGATGGTCGATGATGACGAGACCCACCACGGAATTTCCAGCCAACTGATGATGCAGGTGAAGGCCGATTATCTGATCCCGGCTAATATTAAGAAATTAGATATCGGTGGCGGCTTGATTCATGGCTGTGCTGAGGATTTCCGAGAGGATCAATCGGGTAAAATCATTCTCTCGCATACGGCTCTGGCCCTGACGCGGACACAAAAGTCCATTGGGTCCGGGGCGCCATTCGGAACGGTCGATCCCTTGATCCCCGCTCATCAGGAATATCGTTTGCGGGCGGCACACGGCTATTTGTCAGCCTATTTCCTGGGAGTTCCCGAGCATCAAATTCGACTTCTGCTCAATCATCCGGTGGTGACGTTCAATCCAGAAAGCATCGTGCTGCGCGAAGGGAGCCGATGCGAAGATATCCATCTGATTTTGACCGGTCTGGTGGAGACGATTGAATCAGACAGTGACCATAATGCCATCTTGTCGGCCGGTGCCATGGTCGGGGAATCATATGCTCTGTCGAGTGAGCCGTCGTTGGAGACATTTCGAGCGCTGAGTTTTGTCAAGGCGTTGCGAATTCCGGCAGCGCTGTATCGCAGCTTTGTCGAGCGGAACGAGATCACGGGGCGGATCGGACAGTTATCCGAGCTTCGTAATTTCTTCAATCACACGTGGCTGTTCGGGGAAAGCCTTTCCAACCTGACCGAAGTTCGGATCGTCGAGGCATCGGAGCCTTACTATCTGGCAACGGGAGAAGAGATCAACACGTCTGGCCGGGACTTTATCTATCTTGTCCGCGATGGAATGATGCAGCGGACTGTCGACGGTGCCGTGGTGGAGTATTGCGGGATCGGCGAACCGTTCAACGAGTCCGAGGTTCTGTTTGGGACCCCAGCTTATGGAAAGTTGGTTGCGGGTTTGCGGACAGAATTGTTGATGGTCCCTGGATCGGTTGTGCGCGATATACCGGTGGTTCGTTGGAAATTGCTGGAATTGCATCAGCGGCGTATGCGCACATTCTCTGCGAATAATCAGACCGGGGTTGTGTCCTGATACCGCTCGTTCGCCGATTTATTCGTTATATGGCCGTGTTCGGCGTGAGCCTCGTCGTGGCCAGCTGTGCTTCGATGTTTAATCCGCCGGGCTCCGAGGTGATGTTTCGCACCAATCCGGCCCAGGCCGACTGTGATCTGAGTGGGCGTGACGGTTATCGCCTCACCATTCAGACGCCCGTGACGCTCACTGTTCCTCATTCCGCCGCGCCGATAACCGTATCTTGCCTTGCGCCGGGTTTTCGTCGCACGGTCAGCACTCTTGATGTAACCGCCAGCGGCTGGATTTGGGGAAATTCCGCATTGCTGATCGCCACCGGCGGAGTTGCCGTGCTGGGCCTGGTGGTGGACGAGGCTTTAGGCTCTGACTGGACTTACCGTAAGGATATGAGTCTTGATCTTGATGCGGATCGCAAACGCATGTTGCGCGCCCGTTCACGTGATGGGGCACAAGATCTTAAACTGGAAACCCGCTAATTCACCTTGCACTGGATGAATACAGTGACGCGCTTAATGCGTTCGCCGATATCGGCTGCCGACAAGGTGGCTCCGACCGGGGCGGTGTCATAAGGGATGGAGTA
>JAYTWE010000028.1:0-4451 GCA_043744055.1 Magnetospirillum sp. | reverse complement strand
ATAACGTCGTTAAACAACGCCCCCACAGAATGTGAGCGCAAGTTCAATTCGCCTTGACCGATGAACTCCCGCAGAGTGCGGATAATCATACCGGCCCGTTCTGCCTGAGCCGCCACTCCATCCATGGCAATCCTCACCTTTTGCGGATCAGCCCCCGGCAACGCCAAGAGCCGTTGTGCCGCGCGGGCAAAATTAATCGTGGCCGCCAAGGGCTGGTTCAGTTCATGAGCCAAAGCCGCCGCCATTTCTCCGGCCGTGGACATGCGCGATGTCCGGGCCATCTGATCTTGACGGATTCGAAGAGCTTCTTCCGCCTGACGGCGCTGACTGACCGCCGCCCCAAGGAATAAGACGGATAGGGTCAGAGATAACATCCGAAACTGATACGCGGTAATCGCTTCTGGATTGGTCACGACCATGACAAAGGAAACAGCCATGGCGCATTGAATCACCAGATTGATTGTGACCGCACCACCCAAGCCGAACCGGGCGGACACCCAAATTCCAGGAAGAAACATCAGATAGAACAACTGGAGCCCACCGCCAGACATCCGTCCGAAATTCAGTCCGATGATAATAAAGGTTACCACTGCCTGTAGGCCGATTTCCGCCATAACCATGGGGGAAGGCCATTTCAGGGGATTCTGATAGACCATCATCACCGGGGTCACGACCATCACACCGATCATGTCGCCGATCCAACTGCGCGCTAATTCCGGGCTGAACAAGACCGAGAGAGAAAGATTAGAGCCGGAATCAACCGCCAGATGGCTGATTGCCTCCACCAACGCGGCCAGACCCGCCACCAAAATCAGGATGAAGAGGTCATACTGGCTGGTCAGCCTGACATCCATATGACGTCGAAGGAAAGCGGCGGCGGCACCCCAACAAACCGTCGCAATTGCGGCTTCCGCCAAAAGCTGTGGGGCCATCGGGCCGCCAAGATCGTTAACACTCAATTCACCGAGAAATAAGACGGGAAGAAATTCCAATCCCCCCAACAGCATGGCGGCCAAAACCATTCCCACGAAGGGATCCCAAGCCGCCCCCACATTCCCACTATGGGTATGAATATAACCACCCCACTGGACCAGGATATAGGCCACCAGCAAGCCCAATCCCATCCACAGCTTCTGACCATTGCTCATGGGCGCTTTTGCGACATCAGCTGAGCCAGTTCCACCGCCGTCCTTACCCCCATCTTCTCGAAGACATGGGCGCGATGAACTTCGACGGTCCGCATGGTGATGCCAAGATCGTCAGCGATGACTTTGTTAAGCTTGCCAGCAAGGACCAGTTCCATCACCTGGCGTTCCCGAAGGGTCAGATGATCCAGCCGGGCGGCAAGGCAAGCCGCATCCGCCTCGCTTTCCCGCTGCTTGGCATCCAAGGACAAGGCATCAATGACACGATCAACCAGATCATTGTCGTTGAATGGCTTTTCCACAAAATCCCGTGCCCCCCGTTTAAGGGCAGAGACCGCCATAGGGACATCGCCATGACCGGTCAGAAAGATCACCTGGAGGCGGGAGCCTTGATCCAAGAGCCGTTCAAATAATTCCAGCCCCGTCATCCCTTCCATGCGGATATCCAAAACCAGACAGCCATGCCGTCCATCGTGATAATCCGCCAGAAACTCTCCGGCTGAAGCGAAAGTCTCAACTGAAATACCGCGAGACTGGAATAACCAGGCCAGGGCATCTCGGATAGCCTCGTCGTCATCGACGATATAGACGGCACCCTCACTCATGGGACTCTCTCCGGTCCAGAACCCTTCTCAGGCAAGGTAAACAGGAAGACTGCCCCGCCCTGGGGATTGGGTTCAAACCATAACCGACCGCGGTGGGATTCGATAATAGAACGGCAGATATTCAGCCCCATTCCCATCCCCTCCTCCTTGGTGGTGAAAAATGGAGTGAACAGACTGACCTCGACCTCGGAGGCAATACCTGCGCCATGATCGGCGATGCGAACCAGCCCCTGACCATCCCTAGCCTCGACACAGACTTCAAGAATTCGTTCTGAACGTGGCGTCTGCCCCATGGCTTCCATGGCATTACGCGCCAGATTCAGAACCACCTGCTCGATCAGAATGCGATCGGCGTCCACCTGGGGCGAATGCGGGTCAAGGGAAAGCTCCACTCGGACTGATCGCTTCCGGGCCTCGGCCTCCAGAAAACCGATGGCTCCTTCCACCACCTGATTGAGAGCGCATGGAGCAACCAGCGGATCGCTCTTGCGCACGAAATCATGAATGCGGCGGATGATGTGCCCGGCCCGCTGCGCCTGAACTCCAAGCTTGGTCAAAGGCGCCGTCAACTCCTCCACTTTGGCATCTCCGGTCGCCATCCGGTTCAGGCAGCCCGTGGCATAACTGGCGATGGCCGATAAGGGTTGGTTCAATTCGTGGGCCAGAGTCGAAGCCATCTCCCCCATGGTGATAAGGCGCGAGGTTCGCTGCAATTTTTCCTGATGCTGACGGGCCAATTCCTCGGAATGCTTGCGCTCGGTGACATCAAGCACCGAGGCCATCCAGCCGGTATGACGCCCATCGGCGTCGATCAACGGGGCCTCGTAGATCAAGGCGTGGAAGCGTTCCTCATTCTTCCGCTTGAACAACAGCTCGAACCCGTCCCTCGGCGCGTCGCCGCGCAACACGGCGCGGTGCAGATCGAACGTATGTTCAATATCTTCGGGAACCCAATACAACATGGGTGGAACCGTCCCCACCAGTTCATCGGCGCTCCACCCCACCATGCGGCAAAAGGCGGGATTAACATAGGTGATGCGGCCATCCAGATCACGGGCACGCATGCCCACGGTCAAGGAATCCTCCATGGCCTTGCGAAAAGCGTGCTCGGCGCGCAAGGCCTGTTCGGCAGCCAACCGGCGCTGAACGTGCCGCCGAACCGCCCACAGGCTCCACACCGCCGACAGGGCCAGAGCAAGAATGGCGGCAGCCAGAATATTGCGGACCAGATGAGGATCGCTGCGATGAACGGTTGCCACCAAAGTCAGCCCCTGCCCCGGCGGCTCGAAGCGGAGTTGGTGGCTGAGGCCGCTTGGAGCGGGCTGAAGCTGCGAACGGACGGCCAGGATATTGCCGTTTCCGTCCAATATCTCCAGCTGATAGGTCTGAGCAAACCACCATGGAACGTGATGGGCAAGCAAAGCGTCCAGGGAGAACACCCCCACCACTACGCCCGCGAAACTCCCGGCTCGAAAGACCGGGACCTGGATTTCAAAGGATGAGCCGCGTCCATCTTGGGGATAGGGCGAACCATAGACTTCACGCCCCAAGGTCCTGACCAAGGTAAAGGTATTGCGCCAGGCAGGGTCCACTCCCGCATCGGGATTGCGCTCGGTCGGAGGGAGAATCAAAACGGCCTTGCCGTCGACGCCTCGCAAAATGATGCGTTCCACCTCGGGATTGTTGGACATGAGCGTCCGTCCCTGATTGCGGAACAATTGAGTCTCGAATCCCTCGCGCCCGATCAGTTCGGCCAGCTGCACCAACCGCTCCAGATCGGAATCCAGATTGAAGTGAAGATTCTGCTCCACCCAAAGGATGTCTTGGATCAAAGCCCGGTTTTCGTCTTCGACTTCATTATGGTGCAAAAGCCACAGCAAGATGCCCAGCAGCATGACCACCAGTCCCATGGCGATGATCGGCATGATCTGGAAGGCGTCTTTACTACGAAAGGGCTTGAACGACGTCATGGACTCCCTATTTCCCCCAACACCGCGCACAGATTATGGATAACTCTACTGGCTGTCCGGGGTGAATCATATATAGTTGAGGAAAATACTCCAAACTGGATAAATTGGGAGGATTCTACAATGAAGCTAGGCACTTTCGTCGCCAGCCTGACCGCTGCCTTCATGCTGAGCGGTGCCGCCATGGCGCAGCAGGTTCAGCCCATCGTCATCAAATTCAGTCATGTGGTCTCCCCCGACACCCCCAAGGGCAAGGCGGCGGAATTTTTCAAGAAGCTGGCCGAAGAACGGACCAAGGGCCGCGTCAAGGTCGAGGTCTATCCCAACAGCCAGCTCTACAAGGACAAGGAAGAGATGGAGGCGCTCCAGCTGGGCGCCGTCCAGATGCTGGCCCCCTCGCTGGCCAAGTTCGGGCCGTTGGGCGTCAAGGAATTCGAAGTCTTCGACCTGCCCTATATTTTCCCCTCCAAGGAAGTTCTGCGCTCGGTGACCGAAGGCCCCCTTGGCCGCAGCCTTCTGAAGAAGCTGGAAGGCAAGGGCATCATCGGCCTCGCCTATTGGGATAACGGCTTCAAGATCATGAGCGCCAACAAGCCGCTAAAGACCCCCGATGATTTCAAGGGCGTCAAAATGCGGATTCAATCCTCCAAGGTTCTTGACGCCGAGATGCGCTCCCTAGGCGCCCTGCCCCAGGTCATGGCTTTCTCCGAAGTCTATCAGGCGCTGCAAACCGG
>JAYTWE010000027.1:0-1744 GCA_043744055.1 Magnetospirillum sp. | reverse complement strand
CGATGAAGTCTTGGTGGAGGAGTTCATCCCCGGCCGTGAACTGACCGTAGCCGTCATGAGCGACAAAGCCCTTGGCGTGTTGGAGATCACGTCTGATCGCGGCTTCTACGACTACGAGGCAAAATACGCCCCCGGTGGATCGCGCCATCTGATGCCCGCTCCCCTGGCCGAAGCCGACTATGCCGAAGCCTGCCGGTTGGCGGTGGAGGCCCATCGCGTCTTGGGCTGTCGCGGTGTCTCCCGGACTGATCTGCGTTACGACGACACTCAATCAGGCCAACCGCCGCGTCTGATCGTGTTGGAGGTCAATACCCAGCCGGGCATGACCGCCACGTCACTGGTTCCCGAAATCGCCGCCCATGCCGGCATCAGCTTCCCCGATCTGGTGCGCTGGATGGTGGAGGAGGCGCGATGCGACGCATAAGCGATAACGACATCGTCATCACCGCCGATGACCGCCTGGGCGGCTCGTTCGCCCCTGGCCGCGCACCCCGACAGACTGCCGAGCCAACGCCCAAGCAGAAGTCCAAGCCAAAGCGTAAACAAGCACGCTTGCGGATCGACATCTCGCCCATGCAAAAGCTGACTGCCGCCGGAATCATGCTCACTGCGGTGCTGGTCACCGGTGCGGTGATCTGGCATTCCGGCGCTCCCCAGCGCATGGTCCGCGAGACTGGGGCTGCTTTGCTGGCTGCAACCGGCAATGCCGGTCTGCGCATCAGCGAAATCACCGTGGCCGGACGCAAGCGCACCCCCACCGACCAAGTGGTCAACGCACTGGCCGCCCATCACGGCGACCCTATTCTCGGCCTGGATATCGGCGCCGCCAAGGCTCGGCTGGAAGCGCTCCCCAGTGTCCGCGCCGCCGCCGTGGAACGCCGCCTTCCCGGTGCGTTGCACCTCTCCATCGTCGAACGTCAACCGGTGGCCCTGTGGCAAACCGAAGGCCGCTTCGTCCTGGTCGACCATGACGGCCACCAGATTCCCGGCGCCATCGAGGGATTCGAGGATCTGCCGCTGATCGTGGGCGACGGAGCCCCCCAGCGCACCGATGAGCTCTTCGCCCTGCTGGCCACCGAGCCCGAAATGGCCAACCGCGTCAAAGCCGCCACCCGCGTCGGAAACCGCCGCTGGACCATCAAGCTAGACGATGTGGAGCGCGGCCTGGAAGCCCGTCTGCCGGAAATGGACACCGAAGCCGCTTGGCATCGCTTGGCGGAACTGGAAAAAAATCGGGGTCTGTCATCCAAGCAGATCACCATGATCGACCTGCGGGTCCCCGAGCGGCTGGTGTTGAAAAGCGATCAACAACAGGCCGCCGACCGCCCCCCCTCCGCCGACGGCAGGAAGGGAGACTGACATGGCCACCCGCAATGGATTGATCGCAGCTGTCGATGTGGGCACCACCAAGGTGTGCTGCTTCATCGCCCGCGTTCAAGACGATGGTGGCCCGCGTATCATCGGTATCGGCCACCAACTGGCGCGCGGCATGCGCAACGGCGCCGTGGTGGATATGGAAGAGCTTGAAACCTCCATCCGCGCCTCGGTGGACGCCGCCGAGGAAATGGCGAATGACCGCATCCGCGCCGTTGCCATCAATATATCAGGCGGGCATCCGGGATCGGCCAACGTAAAGGTGGAAGTGGCCATGAACGGCCATGCGGTCAACGAGGCCGATATCCGCCGCATGCTGGAGCATGGGCGGGCTCATCACGAAAGCCACGACAGAGAGCTGATCCACGCT
>JAYTWE010000026.1:0-2043 GCA_043744055.1 Magnetospirillum sp. | reverse complement strand
ATGTCAACGCACTCTAAACATCGGTGCAGGTTGCGGGGAATGGATGGCGAGCGTAAGGTGACCGGCTTCGGGGTAGGGACGCCGCGCTTGGGGAGACGGCATGCGCAGTACGTGGCCATTTGTCGCTGGAATTATTATCGCCGCACTGGTGACGCTGGTTACGATGCCGATCATGGTCGCCGTCGGTATCGGCATGATCTATGTGGGCGGTCTGGGACATGACACGGCTGGTCTGACTGGCGAATCCGCCTTTTCCATCCGCGATGAACATGGCCGCTATATCACTCGGCTGACCAATACCACTTACAACCTTCTCAGCGTCCCTCTGGTGGGAGAGCCGCGTCCGCGTCGTTTGATGGCTCGACTTCGCACCCAGGTGGGAGAGGATGGTACCGGGCAGGTCAGTCTGGATGCTTGGCCCATGGGGTCGCCCGCAGAGTTCCGTAAGGCACCGCTCTACAGCATCCGCGTCCCTGCCAGTTCCGCCACTTTGGGCGATGACAGCATGTTCTGGACCGAGCGTGCCGGTCGCAAGACCGCCTATTCCCTGGCTGATGGCAATCGCTTGTTTGATGCGGATCTGCCCGTGGTTCAGTTTGTCTTCGAGCCCGAGGCGCGGCGGATGGCGGCTTTGGCCGTTGCCGATGAGGAGTATTCCAGCCGAGGCGGAGTGGCGATCATCAGCTATGCCGCTCCGGGTCGGGTGCTCCGTCGCGTGGTTCTGGTTGCCGACGATTCGTATCGGGCCAATACGCTGCGCGCTTCCATCAGCGTGACGCGGCTGGTGACTTATGCCGACGAGGCCATGGGCGGCAGGGTTATCGAACTACCGCTGGCGGCTGGCCCTGTCCGTATTCCGGTTTTGCTCGGCGACCTTGATCTGACCCGCGCCAAGGTCCCTGCCGGGCTTCGGCTTGTGGTTATTCAACCATGGGGTGGGATGCGATAGAAATCAGCGCCCTGGCCATGTGATGGCGTCTGTGGTGGAAGAAGAACTCCGATATTGAAAGGACAGTCACTCTCCGCCATCATAATTTCAGAGCCTTCGTTCGTCCCCGGCCGCGCCTTTCATTGGAATCCTTATGATATTTTATTGCCATGGCTGATGAGCGGCATATCCTGATCGTCGAAGACAGCATGACCCAGGCGTTCAGTCTGGAATTTCTGCTGACCGAGAACGGTTATCGGGCTTCCATCGCTGGCAACGGCCAGCAAGCATTGGAAATGGCGCGACTGCATCGTCCCGATCTGGTGGTCAGCGATATCACCATGCCCATCATGGGGGGCTTTGAGTTCTGCTCCAAGGCTAAGGCCGATCCTGATCTGCGCGATATTCCCATTCTGCTGCTGACCGATCTGTCCAATTCCGATGATATTATTCATGGGCTGGAATCCCGCGCCGATGGCTATATCACCAAGCCTTACGAGGAAGGCTTTCTGCTGCGGAAGATCCGCACCCTTCTGATCCAGCGGGATCATCCGCAACCGCCCGATCAAGATGACGGCGATGCCATCGAATTTATTTTCGATGAAGAGCGCCACGTCATTACCGCCAGCCGTAAGCATATTCTCGACATGTTCGTTTCCACCTACGAACACTCGTTGGCGCAAAAGAAGATTCTGGAAGAGAAACAGCGTGAGCTGAATGATATCAACGCCAGGTTGGCCGCCAGCCTCGATAGTCTGAAAATGTCCGAGGAACGCTTTCGTTCTCTGGTGGAGACAGTCCCCGACATCGTTTACCGATTGGATTCGGACGGACGTTTCAGCTTTCTCAACAGCGCTATCGAGCGGCTGGGCTATCACCGGGGCGAGTTGATCGGCAGCCATTTCAGCGAGATCATCACTCCGACGGAAATTCAGACCGTCAGCTGGGAGGCGGCCGTGGCGAACCGGGATGGTCCCATGCCCGCGATTCCACCTAAATTGTTCGATGAACGTCGTTCGGGGCGGCGTATGACGGCTGGTCTCGAAGTCCGTCTGAAGACGAAGTCGGGCATGACCATGGAACATGGCGAGGTCAAGCCGCTGTCTCATTCCCCC
>JAYTWE010000025.1:0-4161 GCA_043744055.1 Magnetospirillum sp. | reverse complement strand
TGTCATTCGCGGCGACGACCACCTGACCAACGCCTTCCGCCAGTACCAACTCTACAAGGCTTGCGGCTGGGAAGTTCCCACCTTCGCCCATATTCCGCTGATCCATGGCGCCGACGGCGCCAAACTGTCCAAGCGCCACGGCGCCTTGGGGGTGGATGCCTATCGCGATATGGGGTTCTTGCCCGAAGCCATGCGCAATTACCTGCTGCGCCTGGGCTGGAGCCACGGCGATGACGAGATCATTTCCACCGACCAGGCCAAGGAATGGTTCACCTTGGATTCGGTGGGCCGTTCACCGTCGCGCTTTGACTTCGTGAAGCTGACCCAGCTCAACGGTCATTACATGCGCGCCGCCGATGATTCGTATCTGGCCAGTCTGCTGATCCCCATGCTGGAAGCCAAGCTGGACCGCAAGCTGTCCGAAGCCGAGGCCAAGCGCATCCGCTCGGGTATGATCGGCCTGAAGGACCGGGCCAAAACCATGCTGGAACTGGCGGATTCCGCGCTGTTCTACGTCTTGGCCCGGCCGCTGGCCCAAGATGAAAAAGCGGCCAAGACCATGGCCGATCCGGCTTGTGTCGCTGACCTGAACGACTTCGCCGCCCGTATCGGCGGCCTTGAAACCTGGAGCCGTGAGGCTTTGGAGGAAACCGCCCGCGTCTTTACGGAAGAGCGCGGACAAAAGCTCGGCAAGATCGCTCAGCCCCTCCGGGCCGCCCTTGCCGGATCTTCGGTTTCGCCCCCTATCTTCGAAGTTATGGAAGTGCTGGGGCGAGACGAAACCTTGGGCCGTATCGGTGACGCCACCACCGGACGCAAGCCTTCGGAGTCCACCGCCGCCTAAGGCGGCATATTCGAGATGACACAACGTAGATCACGGGGATTGCAGACATGACGAAAGAAAACAAGTCGCCCACGGAATCCGTCACTGTAACCAATAACGCTACCGGCAAGACCCTTGAGCTTCCGTTGCTCTCGGGCGCGGTCGGCCCCAAAGTGGTGGATATCCGCTCGCTTTATGCCGACATGGATATCTTCACCTACGATCCCGGCTATATGTCCACCGGCTCGTGCAAGTCGGCCATCACCTATATCGATGGCGACGCTGGTGTGCTGCTGCATCGCGGTTACGCCATCTCCGATCTGGCCGAGCAAGGCGACTATCTCGAAGTGGCCTACGCCATCCTCAAGGGCGAGCTGCCCAACGCCGCTCAGAAGGCCAAGTTCGTCCATGACGTCACCCGCCATTCCATGGTTCACGAGCAGATCAACTTCTTCTTCCGCGGCTTCCGTCGCGATTCCCATCCCATGGCCGTCCTGTGCGGCGTGGTCGGCGCCATGGCGGCGTTCTATCACGACTCCATCGACATCAACGATCCGCACCATCGCATGATCGCCAGCTATCGTCTGATCGCCAAGATGCCGACCGTGGTGGCCTGGACCTACAAATACGCCATGGGTCAGCCCTTCATCTATCCGAAGAACAATCTGGGCTATGCCGAGAACTTCCTGCACATGATGTTCGCCACGCCTTGCGAGGAATACAAGGTGAGCCCGGTTCTGGCCCGCGCCATGGACCGCATCTTGATCTTGCATGCCGATCACGAGCAGAACGCGTCCACCTCCACCGTCCGTCTGGCCGGGTCCTCGGGTGCCAACCCGTTCGCCTGTATCGCTGCCGGTATCGCCTCGCTGTGGGGTCCGGCCCATGGTGGCGCCAACGAAGCCGTGCTGGCCATGCTGCACGAGATCGGCTCGGTTGAGCGCATCCCAGAATTCATCGCCAAGGCCAAAGACAAGGACGATCCGTTCCGCCTGATGGGCTTCGGCCACCGGGTCTACAAGAACTACGATCCGCGCGCCAAGATCATGCAGAAGACCTGCCACGACGTGCTGAACGAGCTGGGCGTCCATGACGAGCCTCTGCTGAAGCTGGCCATCGAATTGGAGCGCATTGCTCTGTCCGACCCCTACTTCGTCGAGCGCAAGCTGTTCCCGAACGTCGATTTCTATTCGGGCATCATCTTCCGCGCCATGGGCATTCCGACCTCCATGTTCACCAGCCTGTTTGCGCTGGCCCGGACCGTGGGCTGGATTGCTCAGTGGAACGAAATGCTGACCGACCCCGAGCAGAAGATCGGTCGTCCGCGTCAGCTCTATGTGGGCTCGCCCCAGCGCGAATACACTCCGCTCCACAAGCGTGCCTAACAAAGACGGGCAAAACCGCACTCCCGAGGTACGGCGCACCAAAGCGCCGTACCAAAGGGTACCTTCGCCCGCAAACGATAATTACAATCCCGGCAGCCGTCAGCGATTCAAGATCGTGGCGGCTGTCGTCATTTTCGCAATCGCCGTCGCGATGCTCTATTCCAGCCAGCATTAATACCGGCGATCGCCACGAGAGAGGATGCGGGCTCCGCCCTCACCCGCAAAGGGCCGTGGCCCTTTGGTCCCATTGGTTTATTTGGGAATGGGGTAAAGGGCAGAGCCCTTCGTTCTTTCGGGCTCTCAAGGCGACTTCTCGCCCGTATTACTTTCCCTTGGGCTTGTGCCGGGTCAAGTCATCGGGCCAGATGGCGCTGGGGTCCATGCTGTCGCGGCCGGGTTCCGGCTCGGACAACGGCTGACAGGGCTTGAAGCTTTCCAGGCATTTGGCCGCCAGCATCTGATAAGCCTCGGTGCCCCGAGTCTTGCGGGCAATCTCTTCCTCGCTCAACAGGCGGATGACCTTGGCCGGAATGCCAGCCACCAGAGTTCCCGGCGGAATTTTGGCCCCGGCGGGAACGAAGGCCTTGGCGGCGATGATGGCGTTCTCACCGATTTCGGCGCCGTCATAGATGGCGCTGCTCATGCCGATCAAGGCATTGCGCCGCACCAGACAGCCATGGACCACCGAACCATGGCCGATATGGCCGTTATCCTCGATGGTGGTGTGGAAGCCCGGCGTGCCGTGCAAGATGCAGTAATCTTGGATATTACAGCCCGCCCCGATAATAACGCTGGAGAAGTCCGCTCTCAAGGAAGCTCCCGGCCCGATATAGCAGCCGGGGCCGATGCGCACATCGCCGATCAACACCGCCGTGGGATGGACGAAAGAGCTGGGATGAATGACCGGGACCATTCCCTCGAACGAGTAGCAAAGACCGGTCATGAAATCCTCCGATGGCGCTCGAACACGGCGCGGACGTCGTCTGGAATGGGGACTGGCCGCTGGGTCTCGCGGTCCACGAAGACATGAATCCAGTGGCCTTCGGCGGCAGCAATGTCGTCGCCCTCTTGAAACAGGGCCAAGCCGTAACGAGCGCTGGTGCGCCCCATATGGTCGATGCGGATACCCGCCACCACATTACCGGGATAGGACATGGGACGCAGAAACTTGCAGTGGCTTTCGGCGGCGAAGGTGATGACCGGTGAATGCATCAGATCAATGCCGCACGGCCCGCGCAGAAATGCCACCACCACATGTTCAAAGAAGCGTTGGTAGAGCACATTGTTGATATGCCCGAACATGTCATTATCCGACCACCGGGTCTGGATATCCACCCGATAGGGATAGTCGGCCTGATGACCGGGGTCAGCCTTATGACTCAATTATACAAGCCCCTCAAACGCCAGGCGGGTGCATCCGCACCCTTGGCTTGCCTCCGCTAAAGCTTCGGGGCGCTCAATGCGCCAGCGCTTCGGCTTCGCCTTGCTCATTGCGCCGTCCAACCGCCATCCACCGGAAGACTGGTCCCCGTAATATTGTCGGCGGCGGAGGAGCATAAGAACACGGCCAATCCACCCAGCTGATCGGGTGTGGTGAATGTCTTCGACGGCTGCTTCTCGCTGAGAAGATCGCGGCCCGCCTGCTCCACCGAGACGCCTTCACGGGCGGCACGGGCGTCGATCTGAGCCTGAACCAACGGAGTCAGCACCCAGCCAGGGCAAATAGCATTACACGTCACATTGATCTCGGCGGTTTCCAGGGCAACCACCTTGGTCAGCCCGACGACAC
Source organism: Magnetospirillum sp. (assembly GCA_043744055.1). GTDB lineage: Bacteria > Pseudomonadota > Alphaproteobacteria > Rhodospirillales > Magnetospirillaceae > Phaeospirillum. Next base: position 164 of record JAYTWE010000025.1, on the reverse strand, counting down.
CGTGCTTGGACGTGACATAGGCGGCCTTATTGACCGAGGCCACCAGTCCATGAGCCGAGGCGATGTTGATGATACGGCCCCAGCCGCGCGCTTTCATTCCCGGCAGAGCCGCACGAGTGGCGTGAAACACCGAGGTCAGATTGATGGCGATCACCGCGTCCCAC
>JAYTWE010000024.1:0-9457 GCA_043744055.1 Magnetospirillum sp. | reverse complement strand
GTGGGGGCCATCCTTCCGCCTTCTCCCTCCCCCGCGCCCCGCGTGGGGGCCATCCTTCCGCCTTCTCCCTCCCCTGCGCCCCGCGTGGGGGAGGGTCGGGGTGGGGGCTTGGGCTGGGACTCCCCCCCTCATGACCCTCACCATCATATCGCGCCTGACTCAATCCCTGGCCGTCCTGCTCGCCATGTCCTTTGTGGTCTATGGGCTGATGGGGCTGATGCCGGGCGATCCCATCGACCTGATGATCGCCGCCGACCCCCATCTGAGCGCCGCCGATGCCGTGCGACTGAAAGCGCTTTACGGCCTCGACAAGCCCTGGACCGAACGCTGGCTGCGGTGGTTGGGGCAAATGATCCAAGGTGAGTTGGGCTATTCCCGCCTTTATGCCCGTCCGGTGGCCGATGCCATGGCGCCCGCCCTGCTCAACACCGCCATCTTGATGGCCAGCAGCCTGTTTCTGGCCCTGGCCATCGCCCTCCCCCTGGGGATTGCCGCCTCTCTCCGGCCGGGTTCTCTTCTGGATCGCCTGACCACCTTGATCTCCGTCGCATCGGTATCGGTGCCGGTGTTCTGGTTGGGGCTGATGCTGATTGTGATCTTCGCGGTCAAGCTATCCTGGCTGCCCGCCGGAGGCATGGCCGATGTGACGAGTGAGGGCGGAGGCAGATTGGCTCATCTGATTTTACCGGTCACCGCCCTGGCCCTGGCCGGGATCGGTCAATATGCCCGCCACATGCGATCCGCCATGGTGAACGAGGCATCGGCGGACTATATCCGCACCGCACGAGCCAAAGGCTGCTCGCCGTCCCGGATCGTAACCCGTCACCAATTGCGCAATGCCTTCATCCCTATCACCACCATTGTCGCCCTGGAATTCGGCGGATTATTCTCGGGCGCGCTCATTACCGAGACCGTCTTCGCCTGGCCCGGAATGGGGCGGCTGATCTATGAAGCCATCATGGGCAACGACTTTAACCTGGCCTTGTCAGGATTGCTTCTCGCCACTCTCATGACCCTGGCGGGCTCGATCCTGGCCGACTTGGCCTATTGGCGGCTTGATCCCCGTGTGAGGCGGTCATGAGGATCGGTCTCCTTCTCCTCGTCGCCATGGCTCTTGCGACCCTGATCGCGCCGCTGATCCTGCCCGAGCCCGATGCCCTGGATCTTGCCGCCCGCTTCGCCGAACCGTCCTGGGACCATCTTCTCGGCACTGATGAATTGGGGCGCGATCTTGCTTCCCGCCTGCTTCATGGGGGGCGGATATCGCTGACGGTGGCCGCAATCACCGCCCTGCTGGCCGCATTGATTGGAACCGTCATCGGGCTATTGGCCGGATATCACGGCGGAATGCTGGACGCGGCCCTGATGCGGCTGACCGATGGAATCATGTCGCTGCCACTGCTGCCGCTGCTGATCGTACTGGCCGCAGCCGACCCAGAGAAATTGGGAATTGATCCCGACATGGCCGCATCCGAAGGCTTCGCCGTGGCACGGCTCTCCATCATCATCGCCTGTGTGGGCTGGACCACGGTGGCACGACTGGTTCGCGCCTCCACCTTATCGACGCGCACGCGCGATTACGTGCGGGCCGCCGTGGCGACGGGGGCCAGCCCCAGCCGCGTCATGCTGCGCCACGTCCTGCCCAATATCGCCTCTCCCATCGTGGTCGCGACCACGCTGTCGGTGGGCCATATCATCTTGATCGAAAGCGCACTGTCTTTCCTTGGTCTGGGCATTCGCCCCCCCTTGGCGTCTTGGGGCAATATGCTGACCGGGGCCATGGATGTGGTATGGAGCACGCCGTCTCTGGCGATCTGGCCCGGAGCCGCTATCTTGCTGACTGTCCTAGCCTTCAACCTGTTGGGAGACGGGCTGCAACGGGTGTTCGACCCCAAGTCAAGATCGTCTTGAGGGAGTCGGCAGAAACTGCCCATTGATTCCACCGTCCACGAGTCACAGAATATACTGGAAATGTTTTTAAGGATTGCAGACGTGATCTTGCGGCACGCCCATCTGGCTGTAGTTCTGCTGCTTTGCGGTTGCGGTTTCGCGACCCAGAGCGGACTCGCGACGACGCCCAAGCCGCTGAGCAATCCCTACACCTTTTTCCAGTTGGAGGCGTTGAGCCTGATCAACACCCACAAGACCATGGGTGACCACATCATCGGCTGGATCACGGATAAGGATTGCTCTAGCCCCCGGTCGGAACGGGGTGAAGAATATTGCCGCGACTGGCCGGGCCGCCCGACACCGCCCCCCCAGGTTTATTGTTATGCCTCCCTGGCCAAACCCAGTTGCTTTTCCCAGCCTTACAACGAAGGCAACGACCACCTGATCGGATTTGTACCAGCCTCAACACCGATCCGCTGATTTGCACATATTTCGCTCGGTTTAATCTCGATGCTTCTCAAGCGCCGTTCATTTTTGCACTCGCTGGCGGCAATCATGCTGATTATCTGCATGGGAGGTTGCGCGTCCGAGCCCGAGCAAATGGGAAACGATGCCAGCCAGGACGAGCGTGAAGAATTTCAGCAAGAAATCCTCGCGGATATAGATAAAGTCGACACCTTCATTTTAAAGACAAACCGAGGGGTCAATCTATCAGAGTTCTCCCTTGGCTGGTTTGCCATGATCTTGCTGAATGAATTATCGGCGCAGGATCAGGAGCTGTTCGACTACCTCCACGCCGACGGCCGCAATGTAGAGGCCTATCTCAGAACAGCATTCCAAAATGATCCCAAATCGGAAATCGGTTATATCGGGGTGATGTCTCTCCATGGGAAACGCCCGATCCGCTTATCGGCCCGCTTCACGCTGGAGATGCTGACCACCATCCCCGATGCCAAGGACACCCCCGCCTTACAGGCGAAAAGCCGTAAGGACCTTGCCGCAATACTGTACAAATTACGGGCGGCACTGGCCTTGGTCGCCGCCGAGGCAACACCTCAACTCATTCCAATACCGCAATAATACCAAGGCTCGATGATGTGGACTCATCGGGCCTTGGTTAGGCCCAAGGGGCCGCGCGCTTTATGGTATAAGGTCACCTTGACGATCGGTCACAACGGCCAAAATAACAAAATCAATGCGGTTCCGCTGGTCAGCACAATCAGGCTGAGCGGTAGGCCGAGCCGCCAGTAATCCCCAAAGCGATAGCCCCCGGCTCCCATCACCAAAGTGTTACACTGGTGCCCGATGGGAGTCAGGAAGTCGCTGGCGGCCCCCACCGCCACCGCCATCAGAAACGGGTCCATGGCAAGACCCAACTTGACCGCCATGGCGGCTGCAACCGGTCCCATCAATAAAACCGTGGCGGCATGGTGGAGAAACGGCGCCAGCAGCATGGATGCCAGCAAGACCAGGGCGACCGCCGCCGCCGCCGGAACTTGCGAAGCAGCAATGGCCATCCAACCCGCCATCAGATCCGAAGCCCCTGTGCTTTTCATGGCGTCACTGATGGGGATCAGCCCCCCCAGCAAGATGATGATCGGCCAATGAATGGCCTCGTAAGCCTCACGCAGGGGGAGGCAGCGCAGCAAAACCATCGAGACCGCCGCCAGGAAGAAAGCCGGAGCGACGGGTAAGATACCCACCGCCACCAACACCATGGCGGCCAGCGCGATCCCGGTGGGAAGAAATGCGGTCGAAGACCGGCTGACCCGAAGATTGCGGCTTGCCAACGGCAAACACCCCAGATTGGACAATGTCCCCGTCAGGGACTCGCCCTCGCCTTCCACCACCAGGACGTCTCCGGCCAGAAATTCGGTCTCCCGAATCCGCTCGATCAGGTGACGGCCTCCGCGACTGATGGCCAAGACGGACATACCATAGCGTCGGCGCATGGCATTCTGAGCCGAGGTCGTGCCGACCAAGGGTGAATTGGGCATCACCACCGCTTCCATCACCGTCAGGTCATCGCCCCCCAAAGCGACGCCGCCCCCGGCCATGACCAGCCCGGCTGTATCCAAGAGTGGCTTGATGGCGACCTGATCGCCTTCCAGCACCAAGATATCGCTCTCGGAAAACTCCCAATTTCCGCCGGGGACATAGCGGTGCCCCTGATCGCGGATGATGGCGGCAACCGTAATGGTGCCACCGCTGAACAATTGCTCCAGATCGAAGACGGTTGCTCCGATCAGAGGTGATTGCGGTAGGATACGGACCTTGACCAGATAGTCCTCGATCCGAAAGTTTGCATCATCCGACGCGGTTCCCTTGCGATCATGGGGCAGCAGCCGCCAGCCAAAGGTCAGGAACACAATGGCGCACAGACAAACGCCAAGCCCCACCGGGGTAAAGTCGAACATGGTGAAGGGAGCCCCTGTCAGATCAGCCCTCACCCTGGAGATAATGATATTGGGAGATGTCCCGATCAGGGTCATCAGCCCCCCCACCAATGAAGCGAAGGACAACGGCATCAACACCTGCGACGGCGGAATACCCGCCGTTTTCGACAACCGCATGGCCAACGGAATGAAAATGGCCAGCGCCCCGATATTCTTCATGAAGGCGGACAAGACCATCACCAGCCCGGCCAAGGCGAAAATGATGGCCGATGGCGACTTCAAACGGGATAAAGCGGGAAGCAATCGTTCGATAATGCCAGAACGTTCAATTCCAGCACTGACGACCAATGCGGCCGCCACCACCACCACCACCGGATCACTGAAGCCGTGGAATGCCTTATCGAAAGGAACAATGCCGCAAACCAGACCGGCTGACAAAGACAGCATTGCCACCAGGTCATAGCGAAGCTTGTCCCATGCGAACAGCGCAATGGTCGCGAATAAAATCGCAAAAGCGAGGCCTTGCTGGAACGTAATGGCAAACACCCGATCGCGGTTATGGTGAATGACGTGATGGCGAAGCTACACCAAAGCCCCGGTGCGGAGAAGAGCGCTAGCGCACTGACCCAGACGGAGGATTCAGCCCCCACATACTCGTCATGGCCGGACATGTTCCGGCCATCCATGCGGGTCCGCAGAAAAACCTTTGGAAACAATGGGGAAGGCTGAACTGCGTGGATAGCCGCGACAGGCGCGAACATGACTAAAGTCGGAAAACGCTGCGTACCTTCTGTGCACTAAGGCGCGTTGACATTCAGGTTATGGAAGCCTTTTTCTCCTCCCCTCGGCTTGCCGGGGGGAGGTCGGGAGGGGGGCCTTGCCGTAATATCGACGAGGGAGTTTCCCATGCCCCCCACGTCGATAATGCGGCGGAACGGGCTTTGCGTCTTGCCAGTACATTCGCACTCCAACATTATGACTTTTGGGGGTGGGGATAAGTCATTTTGACGATTCCACACTGGGCCGACATCCAGCAGTTGGTGCTTGACCTGCTTGCGATGGATTTCGGCGCCGACCTCATGCTGGAGATCTGTCGATGAACTTCGCTCGAACGATTTTTCAGAGGGGAGCGGCTGCGCTCACTCTTTATATTTTAAGCTTTTCCGCCCACGCGCTTACGCTTTGCCATGACGACGGCGAGCAATATCCGTGGATTATTAAAAATGGAAAAGGCCTTAATATCATCCAGCTGGAAATGGTCGCGGCAGGAACGGGCGAAAAGCTGGAGTTGATCGGCATGCCATGGAAACGCTGCCTGGACGGCGTTGAAAAAGGCGGCATTGCCGGTGCGTTTGCGGCCAGCTACACGGATGACCGGGCAAAGTACGCTGTCTATCCCATGGCTGAGGGCAAACTCGACCGGACCCGTCGCCTTCATACTGATGGCTACACTCTCCTTCGTCTCAAGGGCAGCAGTGTGGGCTGGGATGGCAACAAGTTCAGCAATCTCACCGGGCCGATCGGCACTCAGGCCGCGTATTCGATTGCGTCTGATCTTGTCAGATGGGGAGCGACGGTCGACAGCAATTCAGACACTCCCGAGACGCTGCTTCGGCGTTTTGGCGCCGGACAGTTACAAGCTATTGCATTGCTGACAGGTGAGGCTCAGTTCGCGCTGAGAAAGCCATACCTTGCCGGTAAGGTTGAAATAATATCTCCACCGTTATCGGAGAAATCGTATTTTCTTATTTTCGGTCGGGACTACTACGATAAGAATCGAAAGATTGCAGATGATCTCTGGTCGATGATCGCGAAAGTTCGGGAATCGGCGGAATATAAGGCCCTTCAATCCAGTGAGCAGCCTTCCCGATAGCGAGACGCCTATGAATAAGATCATGAAGTTGTTGGGTCGCTTGCCGCTGAACACAAAGTTGCTGCTCGCCATGGGGGGAGGCTTTGTAATCACCTTGATGGTGGGGCTCGCCAGCCTCTCGGTGATACGCACGTTGAGCACAACGATGCAGCAAACCTATGAGCAAGATCTTCTCGGACTTTCCCACATTCTGGAAGCGCAGGTCGATCTGACGCTCATGGGGCGTGACTTGCGCTGGATGGCCATGGGTTCGACGGTGAGCGAACGGGCCAGCGCCAGAAAAAGTGTCATCGATGCTCAAGCTTCGCTCCGACACCATATGGACGAAGGGCGCAAACGAATCTTTCGTGCCGAGGGGGAGGAAGGATTACGTGCCTTCAATACCGCATTCTCCATCTATTCAACGAGTGTAGAGCGTGTCATTGCGCTGCTCGATAAAGGGGATGCTTTTGCCGATGGTGAAGCAACCCAATTACTTACTGGAACCGAGTACGACAAGGCGATCACCGAGGCCGATAGAGCCCTTGATCTTATTGCAAAGTCAAAAGGGGATGGCGCTCGGCTATCCGCGCAAAAAAGTACAGAACTCGCGGAATTATCCCAGCTCGTTGGCGTCAGTCTGCTGGTGCTCGGTTTGGCTGCAAGCCTCGGCCTTGGGCTGCTGATTGGAGCTTCATTACGTCAGCCATTGCAGGACTTGCGGACCAGTATCGAAGACCTTGCCGAAGGCCGTCTCGAAATCACGATCCCGCACACTGACTATCACAATGAAATCGGAATCATGGCGAACTCCCTCAGAGTTCTCCAGCGCGGCGCCCAGGCCATCGAAATACAACGTGGGATCAAGCAGGTGCTGGCGGAGGTCGATCAGGCGGTACAGTCGGCCGCAACCTTCGAGCAATTTGGCGATGCCCTGTCAGCCAAGCTGGCCTCTGTCCTGGGGCTGGTCTATGGGGCGCTGTACGTGGCCGACACCGATGAGACGACATTCCGGCGGGTTGGCGGTTATGGCTGCGACGATTCCATCCATACTGGCAGCTTCGCCTTGGGACAGGGCCTCGTCGGTCAGGCGGCGCAGGACCAAAGACAGATCGCTCTGTCGCTTCCAGACGACGATTTCGTTGTCGTGACCATGGGGCTTGGCACCCTGGCGGTGCGCACCGTACTGATTTCGCCCATCGTGGATCGTGACAAGGTTCTGGCCGTGATTGAGGTCGGGGCATTGGCTCCCTTCGATCATCGCAAGACGGAGATTATCGACGCCTTGCTGCCGGTCTTGGCCGCGAAAATACAGATTCTGGCCGGTAACGTCGCCACCAGCGATCTATTGGTCGAGACTCAGGCCCAAGCGCAAGCGCTGGCGGCTTCGGAACTCCAACTGATCTCCCGGCGCGACGAATTGGAAAATGCCCAAGCCTTTCTATCGCAGTCGGAAGAGCGGACCCGTCTGATCCTTGGCTCGGTCAATGAGGGTATCTGGGGCTTGGATGGCCACGGCCAGACCACCTTCGTCAACCCGGCGGCGGCGGCCATGCTGGGATATAGCGAAGCTGAACTGATCGGCACCCCCATGCATGCCCTGGTTCACTACGCCCGACCGGATGGGTCGGACTATCCCATCGAGCAGTGCCATATGTACCTGTCCGCCCAAGACGGCCTGGTTCGCAAGGTGGCGGACGAGGTCTTGTGGCGCAAGGACGGGACGTCCTTCCCGGTGGAATACGACACGACGCCCATTTTCAAGGATGGGGAACTGGTCGGCACGGTGATCGTGTTCCGTGACATCACCGAGCGCAAACAGGCCGAGGAGAAGCTACGCCTTGCCAACTTCCTCAGCGATCAGGCGCTTGACCTCTCCCTGGCGGGTTACTGGCATATCCCGCTCAATACCGGTGACGAGTACTACAACTCGTCGGAACGCGCAGCCACCATCTTCGGCGACCCGCCTCGGGAAGACTGGCGCTATCACCTGATGAACGAGTGGTTCGCCAATGTGGAGGCCGGTGACAAGGCTGCCGCCGAAGCGACGCTGAAAAACTACGCAGCAGCCCTCGACGGCAGCGCCCCGCGCTACGATGCGATCTATGCCTACAAGCGCCCCATCGACGGCAAGGTGGTGTGGATTCACGCCATGGGACATGTGGTCCGCGATCCCTCCGGCACACCAACCGATATGTACGGCGTGACCATGGACATCACGCAAAGCAGGCTGGCCGACCAGAAACTGGAGGAAAGCCGCGCAACCATGGCGGCATTGATCAATTCGATCCCGGACCTGATTTTTTATAAAAACCCGGACGGTGTGTATCTCGGCTGCAACGACGCCTTTGGCGCGTTGATCGGATGGTCCGCGCCCGATGTGGTGGGCAAGACCGATCATGACCTGTTCCCCCCTGCGATCGCCGACTTCTTTCGTGGCAAAGATGCGGAAATGCTGGCTGCGCTTTTGCCGCAGTCCAATGAGGAATGGGTCGATTACCCGGATGGCCGGCACGTCATGCTCGACACCTTAAAGTCCCCGTTCTGGGGTGGCGGAGGCAATCTACTCGGCATCTTGGGAATCAGCAGAGACGTTACGGAGCGCAAACAGGCCGAGGACGCCATCCGCGAGGCCAAGGAAATCGCCGAGCAGGCCACCAAGGCGAAGTCGGACTTCCTGGCCAATATGAGCCACGAGATCCGCACCCCCATGAATGCCATCATCGGCATGAGCCATTTGGCGCTGCAAACCGCACTCAACACCAAGCAGCGCAATTACATCGAGAAGGTGGATTCCGCCGCCAAGAACCTGCTGGGTATCATCAACGACATCCTCGACTTCTCTAAGATCGAAGCGGGCAAGATGCAGTTCGAGCGGGTGGATTTCTATCTCGAAGACGTCATGGAGCACCTGGCCGATCTGTCGGTGATCAAGGCCCAGGACAAGGGGCTGGAGCTGCTGTTCGATGTGGGTACCGATGTTCCCACCGCCCTGGTCGGCGACCCGCTGCGCTTGGGCCAAGTGATCATCAATCTGGTCAACAACGCCATTAAGTTCACCGAGAAGGGCGAGATCACCGTCGGAATCCACAAACTTGCCGACGAGCCTGATGGCGTGCGGCTGCGCTTTGATGTCAAGGACACCGGTATCGGTCTGACCGAGGAGCAGCGCAACAAGCTGTTCAGCGCCTTCTCCCAGGCCGACGCCTCCACCACCCGCCGGTTCGGCGGTACCGGGCTGGGGCTGGCCATCTCGAAGCAGATCGCCACCCTGATGGGCGGCGACATCACCGTCGATTCCCAGCCCGGCCACGGCTCC
>JAYTWE010000023.1:0-2308 GCA_043744055.1 Magnetospirillum sp. | reverse complement strand
TCCGCTCCCACCGCCCCATGATCATCTGGCCCTACCGCCGCTGAAGCAACGCTGGCGAGATCACGCCATCTTGGTCATTCCCATGGTTCTGGCGCTGGCGGTGCTGGTCATACTGCTGATAAAGCGGTAAATTCCGCCCTATGCTCCGCACTTTGCTCACCCGTTTTCCGCTTCTTTTGGTTCTGCTCGGCCTCTCCGCCGGAGGCTTCTGGGCATGGCGCGCCAATGGAGCGGTCGAGGTGAGCGCCGCGCCACCGCGCCGAGGCCCGGCCATAGAGGCTATCTATGCCACCGGCACGGTGGAGGCGGAGAAATGGGCGCGCATCGCCCCGGTCACGCCCGGCCGTATCGCCGAAATCTTGGCCTTCGAGGGCGATAGCGTGAAGGAAGGGCAGGCTTTGGCCCGCCTGGACGACCGCGAAGCCCGCGCCAAAGTATCCGAACTTGAAGCCAAGGCCGCCTATTGGCGGGAAGAGCTGACCCGATCCGGCGTCTTAGCCGAACGCGGCATCCGCTCCAAGGAAGCCGAGCAGAAGGCCCGCAGCGAATACAATCAAATCACCGCCGCCATCAATGCCGCCCGCCAACGCCGAACCGATCTGGTGGTCACCTCGCCCATGGATGGAATGGTCTTGCGCCGCGATGGCGAGGTCGGGGAACTGGCCGAACTCAAAGATACCCTGTTTTGGATCGGAGCCCCCCGACCGTTACGCATCACCGCCGAAGTGGATGAAGAAGACATCGCCCGCGTCAAGGTCGGTCAAAAAGTGCTTATCAAGGCCGATGCCTTTGCCGAGTCGGTATTGGACGCCCGCGTCGACCGGATCACTCCCAAGGGCGACCCCATCAACAAGACCTTCCGCGTCCGGGTGATCCTGCCCGACAGCACGCCGCTGCTGATGGGGATGACCACCGAGATCAACATCATCACCAAGGAAAGCTCCGAAGCCCTGTTGGTTCCCACCACCGCCCTGGTGGATGGCGTAGTTCTGGTGGTGGAAAACGGCATTGCCGAGGCCCGCCCGGTCAGGGTTGGAATTCGCGGCCGCACCATGGTCGAGATTCTCGATGGGCTGTCTGCCGACCTGCCGGTGATCGCCTCTCCCCCGGCCGGGCTGAAGGCCGGGGCTCGCATCCGCTTGAAATAGGAGCCTGACCCATGGCGCTGCCGCTGGGTCTCGACATCGCTCTCCAGCATCTTCTCCATCGCCGCCGCCAGACTCTGGTCTCGCTGCTGGGCGTGTCACTGGGCGTCGCCTTCTTCATCGGCATTTCCGCCATGATGCAGGGCTTTCAGAAAGACTTCATCGCCCGCATCATTGACGTGCAGCCCCATGTCATCGTCAAGGATGAGGTTCGCACCGCACCGCGCCAACCCGCCGAGCGCGCCTATCCCGACGCTGCCGTCGCCATTCACGGCATCAAGCCCAGGGAAGAGATTCGCGGCATCCGCGGGGCTCGCAACATGCTCGCCTCCCTCGAAGACATCCCCGGCATCCATGTGGCCCCGGCCCTGTCGGGCAATCTGCTGCTGCGCTTTGGCGGTAAGGATGTGTCCGTCAATGTCACCGGCATCGACCCCGCACGCGAACGCAAGGTCACCCATATCGAGAAAGATTTGCTGTCAGGAAGCTTGGATGCGCTTTACACCACCTCCAACGCCATCATCCTTGGCGAAGGCGTCGCCGCCAAGGCCGGTATCCGCAAGGATGATCTGATTTCAGCGGTCTCGCCGGTCGGCGTGGTGTTGAAGATGAAAGTTGTCGGGATCTTCCGCTCCAACATCACCCTGATCGACAATTTCGAAGTCTATGTCTTGCTGAAGAAAGCCCAGGTTCTGGCCAACCGCCCCAATGTGGTCAACCGGCTGAACCTTCGCCTGGAGGACGTGGAGCAAGCTTCCCCCCTGGCCGCCGCCATCGAAAAGCAATACGGCTATCGTTCCGAGCCCTGGCAAGAACAATCGCGCAATGTCCTCGGCATCTTCGTCATCCAAAACGCCATCATGTATTCCACTGTGACGGCAATCCTGATCGTGGCCTGTTTCGGCATCTTCAACGTCATCTCCACCGTGGTCTTCGAGAAGACCCGCGATATCGGCATTCTGAAAAGCATGGGATTCCGCGATAGCGACATCCGCCGCATCTTCGTCATGGAGGGGCTGATGGTCGGCATTCTCGGCACATTGATCGGCTGGAGCATGGGCTGGGGGCTGATCGAGTTCATGGCCTCGCTGAAGTTCAATATGGAAGGCTTCGTCAAGGCCGAGGGCTTCATCTTGTACCGCACTCCGCGCCACTACATCCTG
>JAYTWE010000022.1:0-4382 GCA_043744055.1 Magnetospirillum sp. | reverse complement strand
CGGCGAGGATAGCGTTCATATCGTCTTCGGATATGCCGCTTGCGGGGGAGGCGTCGTCATCGGGATCAGACGAGGCTTCGGCCAGCATGGCTTCCATGTCGGCTTCGGATATGGGGGCACCCAATATGATATCCTCGTCCGAGCCGTCATCGTCTTCGTCGTTTTCAGTGTCTTCGGAATCGGTGGCTTCGGCCAGCATGGCTTCCATGTCGGCTTCGGATATGCCTGCTCCGATCACGGCGGGGGAGACGGATTGCTCGTCCTCGTCCTCGTCCTCGTCTTCAATCACGTCTTCCAGCAGGGCGGCGATGTCGTCGTCGGACATGACCGTTCCGAACACCAGCGGGGCTAGGGGAAGTTCCTCGACCACCTCTTCGGATTCGCTGGTATCTACCGCCTCTGACAGCATGGCATCCAGGTCTTCGTCGCTGAATCCGATTTCAAGCGGAGGCTCGGATACGGGCTCAAAGGCGGATTCGGGGAATTCCTCTTCATCCTCGTCGGCCATGGGGGGGGGCGCCACCCGGCGGCGAAGATGGTAGACCGCCTGTTTGCCGAAATCCTTGGCCAGGGACAGAACGCCTACGTATTCGCAGGCGAAGCGCTCCTCGAATTCCTCGCCCCGGTTCTGGGCCTCGGAGCGCATGGCGCTTTGTTCGGCGGTCAATACGGCGACGAATTGCTGGGTGGCATAGACGTGGCCGATTACCGTTACCGGCTCCAGCCGGGCGGCGCGGTTGATGTGGCTGCCATAAAAATTCTGACGCCCGCAGATGGGGTCAATGGCTTGGAAGACCGGCCCGGCATGTAGCGAGATCCGCAAGGACAGGGGGTGGGGGAGGCGGTCGGCCAGTTCTTCGTCGGCCTTGGTCACCATCTCTTGCAGCACCTGGGCGAATTCGGCCATGGGAGTGGCCTTGTCCATAACGGCAAAGATAGCGTCGCCCCAGGTGTTGATGGCGATAGGCTGGATTTCCAGAGCGGCCATACCTGCATTGATGATGCGCAGAAAATCGAGGAAGACCGGTGTGTGCTCTTCCTTCAGCTTGGAATAGCCCGCGATGTCGCAAAACATCATAGACCGGATGACGCGGCCTTCGCCCTTCTCGTCATCGGAATCGCCGTCCAGGTCGGGCATGGTGGGAATGGAATCACCGGCCAGGTCGGGGCGCTGTTGCAGCAATCCATCCAGGTCGATGATGCGCAGTTGGGAGATGTCCTCCCACTGGTCGATGAAATCGGCGGCCCCGCCTACCAGGGAGCCGGGCATCATGTCCCACACCGCCAGCAGATAGGGCGCGGTGGTCAGGAACGCGGCGCGCAGCGTCGCCATGCCGTGCAGACACTGATTGGCGAAGCGATACAGCATGCCGTGGCCAAGGTAGCGTTCCTCGGTGGCGTAGGTCACGGTATTGGCCAGTTTCAGCGCGTTGCGAAAGCGCATTTCCCAGCGTGATCCGCCATAGCGCACATTCTCGGCGATAAAGTCGTCGATGGCGTAGGGCATGACCACATTGACCTCGGCTCCACGCTCCAGCATGGATTCGATGAACAGCAGGTCCGAGCCGCAAGCGGCCATGGAATAGCCGATCTGAGCCCCCAACTCGTCCAGGGATTTGGCAATTTCCGCCCTAACCGCCGCTTCCAGTTCGGGCGGGAAATGGGGACCTTCGCCGGGGCGGTCCAGGGGGTGGCCGGTGAAAACCACCACGGTGGGAGCCTTGATGATGTCTTCCACGGCGGGGGGGACGAACAATCCCCCGCCTTGAAGCATCTTGAGTTGTTTCAAGGCGGCGACGGTGCTGCCGTAATGGATGCCTTCCAAGGTGCTGGCCCAGGCGAAGGAGGCCAAGGCTTCCTCTGTCTCCTCCAGCAGCAGATGGGCCACCGCCACGGTAATCAGAAGCTGATATCGCTCTTCCGGCGACAGGGACAGCTCACTTTCGGCCGAGGTGATGGCGTCGGCGACGCTACGCGCCAGGCTTTTAGCCCGGTCGTGGTCACCGAGGAGCCAGGACGAGACCGCCGCGTCGATACCGGCGCGTGGTGCGCCGCCGGCCAGGAAGGCGCGCATGAACAATTCACGGCAATGTTCAAGGTCGCGGCGTTCGTTGGAGGCCATCCAAGCTTCGCGGAAGACTCCGGCCAGGGCGGTATAGGTTTCCGAATCCGCACTGGCCACCAGCTTTTTGCCGCGCACCAGTTCCAGAGCCTCGGCGAGTTCGGCCATGACCGACAAGGTCATCTTATCAGGATCACCCGCCAGGGATTCTACCGCCCGTTTCAGGCTGGTGTGGAGGCGGTGGAACGGTCCTTCGTCAATGAGAATCAGGTCGAGAACAGGCTGCAACAGCTTGCGGGCTTCGTCCAGCGCACCGCTCTGAGATAGAGCGACGGCACCGAAGATGGCCAGTTTCAGGCTGTTTGGATGTTGCTTGAGCCCATCGCGTGCGATGTCATGCGCAAGGAAGTTCTGACCTTCTTCAAGCAATTCTCGGGCGGCGCGTTCCCAGTCTGACTGACTGCGAGCCCCATTGGTCCCGGTGCTGATCGGTGTAGAATCCGCCAAGGTCCGGCGCGCCTCTCTCATGGGTAGTTTTCAATGTTTAACACGACCCGGGCCAGCCCGGAAGGGTTGGCGGGGCCAAGCTTGGATATATTCGGAGCTTTGGCCGTAATTCCAGTCTGCATTTAAGGTGGTGGGTGGACGAACCCCGAATGTGGGGGTATCCTCGACCCAGTTTTGATGATTTATCGAAGGGGAGATTTCGGATGAAGAAGATTATTCTGGCGCTTGGGACCGTTTTGATGCTGACCGCTTGTGGTCCGGGCCGTTGGGAGCCCTTCGGCGCCTTCACCGATCCGGTTTGCTTGAAGGACGGCTCTGTCTCCTTCTATCAGCAGGCCGACGACAAGGGCAATCTGGGCGATCCCATCGCCAAGAAGGAATACTGCGCTTGGAACATGAAGAAGTAGGATTTCGATCCAGACTTCAGGGAAAGGGGGCTTCGGCCCCCTTTTTTTGTTCTATACGCTTTGCCCGGCGACCCAGCCTGACGACCACGCCCATTGGAAGTTATAGCCGCCCAGCCAGCCGGTGACGTCCACCGCTTCGCCCACGAAATAGAGGTTGGGCAGGCGCTTGGTCGCCATGGTCTTGGAGGAGAGCTGATTGGTATCGACTCCGCCCAAGGTAGCCTCGGCGACGCGATAGCCCTCGGTGCCCACCGGAATGGGAGACCAGGATTTCAGGCGAGCAGCCAGATTTGCCAAAGCGGCATTGGTGGTTTGCCCGATGGGCCTCCCGGTTAATCCAACCGCTTCCACCACGGCGCGGGCCAGCCGGGCGGGCAGTAACTCTGCCGTGACGGTTTCCACCTGGGCATTGGGGCGTGCGGTTTTGCGCTCTAACAGTCGGGCTTGGGCGTCCATACCGGGCAGCAGGTCGATGGATACGGGCTGGCCCGGCTTCCAATAGGAGCTGATCTGGAGCACAGCAGGTCCCGACAATCCGCGATGGGTGAAGAGCAAGGCTTCGCGAAAGCGGGTCTTGCCGAAAGAGACTTCCGCATCCACGGCGATGCCCGCCAGATCACGCATCAGGCCAAGCTCGGGCTCGGCGAAGGTCAGGGGCGCCAGTGCGGGAGCCAGGGGGGTGACACCCAGGCCATAGCGCTTGGCCAGGCCATGGGCGAAACCGGTGGCCCCGATCTTGGGAATGGACAATCCGCCGGTGGCGACGATCAGTGATGTGGCGGTGAAGCTTCCTTGGCTGGTGGCGGCCGCGAACGGGCCATCACCGGTGACCGAGCTGATGCGGCAATCGGTGCGAATCCTTACGCCGCCTTGGGCGCATTCCGCCAGCAGCATGTCCAAGATCAGGCTGGCGGAGACATCGCAAAACAGTTGGCCATGCTCGCGCTCGTGCCAGGCGATGCGGTGGCGTTGGATCATCTCCAGGAAGTCCAATGGGCCGAATCGCTTCAAGGCCGAGGTGACGAAATGAGGATTGGTGGACAGGTAATGGGTGGGAAGCACGACTCGATTGGTGAAATTACAACGTCCGCCGCCCGATATCAGGATCTTGCGTCCCGGCTGGCCGTTATGATCCAGCACCACAACCTTGCGGCCACGTTGGGAGGCAACAGCTGCTGCCATCAGCCCGGCGGCACCGGCACCGATGACCATGACGTCGAAGGCGGCGCCCGGCGTTTGAGGCTGATGAAGAGCGGAGCTCAAACCTCGATCTCCTCCATTTTTTCTTTCAGCCATTTGGCTTTTTTCGTCATTTCGTGCTCCATGCGCTTGATGCGCTTGTCCAGGTCTTCGATATGCGCCAGCCGCTCCACTCGCTTTTCTTTGTTGTAGCCCGAGACGAATCG
>JAYTWE010000021.1:0-9986 GCA_043744055.1 Magnetospirillum sp. | reverse complement strand
ACGGCCGATCAGGCGCTTGATGGCGAACAAGGTGCTGGTGGGGTTGGTCACCGCCTGACGCTTGGCGGGCTGACCGACCAGACGCTCGCCTGATTCGGTGAAGGCCGTCATCGACGGAGTGGTGCGCATGCCCTCGGCGTTTTCGATGACCTTGGCGGTTTTGCCTTCCATGACGGCGACGCACGAATTCGTGGTGCCCAGGTCGATGCCGATAACTTTGCTCATGTCGTCCTCATTCCTGTTCGGCTGATCTCGGTGGCCCTGATGGCTTCAGCAGCCGCCTTGAGACCCCCATCGCGTTGAATTCAGAGAGACCATCAAGGAGTCTCACCGGCCTTATATAGGGCGTGGCTGGAGACGCGCAACTGTGTCGCTCACATCATCGTTTAATGATGTTTCAACTCAAGCTTTTTAGCGACCATCAACAGGTCATGCCAAGCGTCCCGTTTCGCTTCGGGGGTCCGCAGCAGATAGTCGGGATGAAAGGTGGCCAGAACTGGAATCGGCCGGGAAAGCCGGGGGGAATTAAACTCGAACCAGCGTCCGCGCAATCGGCTGATTCCGTCAGCTTTGGCGAGAACCGCCGCCGCCGCCGCGCCGCCGAACAAGATCAGCACTTGCGGGTCCACCAATTCGATATGGCGCGAAAGGAAGGGCATGCACACGGCCACTTCGTCGGGAGAGAGCTTGCGATTGGCCGGGGGCCGCCACGGCACCACATTGGTGATATAGGCGGTATCGCGGTCGAGGCCGATGGATTTGAGCATGCGATCCAGCAGCTTGCCGCTGGAGCCGACGAAGGGGCGGCCCTGACGGTCCTCTTCCTGACCGGGCGCCTCGCCGATGCACATGACCGATGCCTCGGGATTGCCATCGGCGAAGACGGTGCTGGCCGCCGCTTGCTTTAAGGCCAACCCTTCGAACCCCTCTAACGCCATCCGCAATTCGGCCAGGCTGTGGCAGCCATCGGCCATATGGGCGGCATTCGCGGCCATGGCGGCGGCGGACATGGTCACAGCGGCGGCGGGAGCGGCGGACGTAACCACCGAGACGGTGGGGCCGGATGGTCGGGTCTGAGCCGCCGCGCGCGCCTGCTGCGCCAAAATGGTGACGGCATAGCGATCCACCGGCTCCTCGCCGATGGTTTCGTCGACTCCCGCTTCCAGGTACCAGCGCAAGATGTCGTATGGATGAGTTTGAAGTTCCATGGCGGAAAACTAGCACGACAGAGCGGGATTCGGCACCCGATGAAATATTTGCGACACATTCTTGCCGTAGATAGACCCATAAGGAATCGAATCAGTCGTGATTCATATGCTATAGAGGCGGCTAGCCTGTTGGAGTCACGGGGCGTGGAGGCCCTGGTCAACTTTGAGTTGGGGTGGTTATGGAACGTGAGAGCATGGAATTCGATGTCGTAATCGTGGGGGGCGGTCCGTCCGGCCTGTCCGCCGCGATCCGGCTGAAGCAGCTTAATGCCGAGTTGACTGTCTGCGTCTTGGAAAAGGGCTCGGAAGTGGGCGCCCACATCTTGTCCGGCGCGGTGATCGAGACCGGGGCTTTGTCCGAGCTGCTGCCCGACTGGAAGAATCTGGATGCGCCGTTGCTGACTCCGGCCAGCGATGACCGCTTCATGTTCTTGACCGAGTCCAAGGCCATTCGTCTGATGACGCCGCCGCAGATGAACAACCACGGCAACTTCATCGTATCCCTGGGTAACTTCACCCGCTGGCTGGGCGTTCAGGCCGAGGCGCTGGGGGTGGAAATCTTCGCCGGTTTCGCCGCCGCCGAGATTCTTTACAACGAAGACGGTTCGGTCAAGGGCGTCGCCACCGGCGATATGGGCATCGGCAAGGATGGCCAGCCCGGCCATAACCACACGCCGGGTGTCGAGCTGTGGGCGCGTCAGACCATCTTCGCCGAAGGTTGTCGGGGTTCGCTGACCAAGACCTTGTTTGATCGCTTCGGCCTGCGTGCCGAGTGCGAGGATCAGACTTACGGCATCGGCATCAAGGAATTGTGGGAAGTCGAGCCTTCCAAGCACAAGCCCGGCACCATCCTCCACACCGTCGGCTGGCCGCTGGACACCCAGACTTATGGCGGGTCCTTCCTCTATCACCTGGAAAACAATCAGGTGGCGGTGGGCTTCGTGGTGGGGTTGGATTATGCCAATCCGCATCTGTCGCCCTTCGATGAGTTCCAGCGCTTCAAGACTCATCCGGCTATTCGTCCCCTGTTCGAAGGCGGTCGGCGCATTTCCTATGGCGCCCGCGCCCTGTCCGAAGGCGGCATTCAGTCGATCCCCAAGCTGACCTTCCCCGGCGGGCTGCTGATCGGCGACACCGCCGGATTCTTGAATGTTCCCAAGATCAAAGGCACTCATACCGCCATGAAGTCGGCCATGAGTGCCGCCGAAGCGGTGGTCGAGCTGCTGGC
This sequence comes from Magnetospirillum sp., assembly GCA_043744055.1. Classification (GTDB taxonomy): domain Bacteria; phylum Pseudomonadota; class Alphaproteobacteria; order Rhodospirillales; family Magnetospirillaceae; genus Phaeospirillum. The sequence continues at coordinate 7,550 of JAYTWE010000021.1, read as the reverse complement.
CCATGACGGCGGCTCCAACGAGGCGCTCGCTTATCCCGAACGTCTGAAAAAGAGCTGGGTGTGGCCCGAGCTTCACACCGTGCGCAACATCCGTCCCAGTTTCCGTTGGGGGCTGTGGGGCGGCATCGCGTATTCGGCGCTGGAGACCTATTTGTTCCGGGGCAAAATGCCCTGGACGCTGCATCACCATTCCGATCATCTGGCCATGAAGAAGGCCTCCGAATGCCCGAAGATCGCCTATCCCAAGCCCGATGGCGTGGTCAGCTTCGACAAGCTGTCTTCGGTGTTCATTTCCTCGACCAATCACGAGGAGAATCAGCCCGCCCATCTGAAGTTGCGTGATGCGGCCGTGCCCATCGCCATCAATCTGGAGCATTACGACGCCCCCGAGCAACGCTATTGCCCGGCCGGTGTCTATGAAGTCGTCAGGAATGATGACGGCTCTCAGCCCCGGATGCAGATCAATGCGCAGAATTGTCTGCACTGCAAAACCTGCGACATCAAGGACCCCACCCAGAATATCAATTGGGTGGTGCCCGAAGGTGGCGGTGGACCGAACTATCCCAACATGTAAAGCTGTCTCGGGACGTCAGAGGCTCTGACGTCCCGGTTTTTGGACGGAGCACATGGTGATATCGGTCGGTCGTTTGTCGAGTCTCGCGGTCATGGTTGCCGCGCTGTGGGGCTGCATGCCTCAATCTGTTGACCGGGCCGAGGCTGAGGTCACGTATGGCGAGGCTGGATTGGGCGCCTATCTGGCTGGCCGCTTTGCCCAGTCTCATGGCGACACCCGGTCGGCTGCTGATTTTTTCTCCATCGCCACCCGCCGCGATCCCGATAATCTCGATCTGCAACAGCGGGCCTTTACCCTGCTGGTGGCCGAAGGCCGCATGGACGAGGCCGCAGCCCTGGCCGAGCGTCTGCTGATTATCGAGAGCGACGCGGCGCTTCCGTCCATGATGCTGGGGTCCGCGGATGCTCGGCTGGGGCGGTTCGCTCCGGCGGAAAAGCGGTTCTCCGTCTTGCCCAAAAAGGGAATCAACGGCTTTCTCGGCCCGCTATTGACCGCCTGGACACGAGTGGGGCTGGGCGACTTCAAGGGCGGCATGGCTTTGCTCGTCACGAACGATGATACCGCAGCCTTTGCCCCCATCTATGAGTTTCATGCCGGGCTGATCGCCGAATTGGCCGGGCGGGCGGATTTGGCGGAACAGCATTACAAGGCCGCCCTCGCCGCCCAGACCAGTGTCCGCACCGTGGAGGCCGTGGGGGTGTTCTATCAGCGGGCAGGCCGCATGGATGACGCCCGCGACCTTTATTCCCGCTACATGAAGGAGCATGGCGACCGCTCGCTGCTCGATACCAGCCGTCAGCTTGCCGCCGGTCAGGCTTTGCCGCGTCTGGTGCCCTCCGCCGCCGATGGACTGGCTGAAGCCATGTTCGATACGGCTTCGCTGGTTCGCCAAGGCAACGCCCATGATCTGGCCCTGGTCTTTTCTCGGCTTGCCCTGATGTTACGGCCGGATTTCCCCATGGCTCAGATCTTGGTGGCGGATACGTTGGGCCATCAAAAGCGGCTGATCGAAGCCAATGAGGTTTACCACGCCATTCCCAATCAGAGCCAAGTGTCTGGTTTCGCCCGTTTGCGCATGGCGGTTAATTTCGATGAGATGGGAGAGGTAGACCGCGCCGTCTCCGAGTTAAAGCGCCTGAGCGTGGATCAGCCCGACAGCCATGACGCCTCCATGGCTCTGGGAGATGTGCTTCGCCGTCACAAGCGCTTCCCCGAAGCGGCCGAGGCATATGAAACTGCGCTGAGTCGGGCGGGAGGGGCCATGGATTCGCGCAATTGGGCGCTGTTCTACGCCCGCGGCATCGCCTTGGAGCGCTCTCATCACTGGAGCCGGGCGGAGAAAGACTTCCTTGAAGCTTTGCGGCTGCGTCCCGACCAACCCGATGTCCTCAATTATCTGGGCTATACCTGGGTGGATCAGGGCATCAATCTGGAAAAAGGCCGCAAGCTGATCGAGCGGGCGGTGGAACTGCGTCCCAATGACGGGGCCATCGTGGATTCCCTGGGCTGGGCCTTGTATCGCATGGGCGAATTCCCCTCTGCGGTGAAGTACTTGGAACGCGCCGCCGAGCTGAAGGCGGAGGACCCCACCATCAACGAACATCTGGGCGATGCTTTGTGGCGGGTGGGCCGGTATGACGAAGCTCGCTTCCAGTGGAAACGAGCCATGTCGCTGGACCCCGAGCCTGAACAGATCGAAGCGCTCAAGGCTAAGATTTCCTCTGGCCGGCTCCCGGCCCCATCTCCGACACCATCATTAAAGTAAGGCGCTATGATTTCGGTTTTCGCTCCCGCCAAGGTCAACCTTACCCTGCACGTGGTCGGCAAACGCGACGACGGCTATCACCTGTTGGATTCCTTGGTGGCGTTCGCCGGAATCGGCGACAGCCTGGAAATGGAGGCCGCATCTGAATTGAGTTTGGAGATTGTCGGCCCCACGGCGGCGCAGATTCCAACCGAAGGCGAGAACATCGTTCTCAAAGCCGCCCGTCGGCTGGCCGCCGCCGCAGAGATCACCACCGGAGCCGCCATCCGCCTGACCAAGCGCCTACCGGTAGCCGCCGGGATCGGTGGTGGATCGGCCGATGCCGCCGCTACGCTGCAAGGGTTGATCCAGCTGTGGAATGTCACCTTGCCGCCGGAACAGCTTTTGGCGCTGGCTTTGTCCATCGGCGCCGATGTTCCAGTCTGTCTGGCGGGCAAGCCCACGCGAATGCAAGGAATCGGCGACGTGCTGAGTCCTGCTCCGGCCCTGCCTCCGGCTTGGCTGGTTCTGGTCAACCCCATGGTGCCCCTGCACACGCCCGCCGTGTTCAAGGCCCGTAGCGGTGCTTTTTCTCCCGCTGATCCGTTGGTTGAAAGTCCCATTGATGCCCAAAGCCTGGCCGATGCCCTGGCCGCACGGCGCAATGACCTGACGCCGCCCGCGGTCAGTATCGAGCCAGTGGTGGGGGAAATGCTTGCCGCCATCTCGGCGACAGAGAAATGTCTGTTGGCCCGCATGTCGGGATCGGGAGCCACCTGCTTCGGCTTGTTTGCCGCCGAAGCCGAAGCCCGTGCCGCCGCTGTCCGGTTGCAAGGCTTGCATCCCGGCTGGTGGATCGCCCCCGCCCAATTACTGGGTTAAAGCGGCGTGCGCTTAATCTGACGCACCATGATCTAGATCCGCACCAGATGCAGGTAGCGCTTTTCCACGTGGCTGGCGAAGCCCTGTTTGTATAAAGCGATATTGCGTAGCTTATCGCTGAATACTTCGCTGGACTGCAATTGCCCGAAGTCGAACCGGGCCTGACCTTGCGCCTTGGCATCCATGATGGCACGGTTGAGCACCACATGGCCTAAAGGCTTGTTGCCGATGATCACCTTGGCGCTAGCGCAATAATAGGTGGTGCGTCCATGGCGCGATGTCAGCAACGCGACCACCGGATTGCCTTCGTAATAAGCGATGTAGATGCTGAAAAGATCGGCCTCAAGGCCCCGAATCAAGTTTTGTTCGGACATTCCTGGTGTACGCCTGGCTGCATAGTAGACCGCAGCATAAGCCTCGATCATGGCGAGGTCAGGCTTGGAGGTGGAGACCACCTCGATATTTTTCTTTCCCCATTTCAGGCTCTGGCGGTGGGCCTCGCGATAGCCTCGTTCAATTTCGGCCTCGCTCTTCGACAGGTCGATCCAGGCGGCGGAGACGTGAATGGGAATCGTTCGGCTTTCATTGATCCAAGTGGTCAAGGCGGCTGGCAGGGCCTCCCCTTCCGCACGTTCGAACAAGGCAGTGGTGGCGCCACTCCATTCCAGACTCACCTTGATCTGACGCACCGCCAAGTCATTGGCTTGGGCCAGATCGGGGTGATCCTCCACCAGGGTGGTGAGTATTATGCCTGTCTCGCGGCATCCCAGATAGCGGATGCCCATGACGTCGGCCTCCACCTGAAGAATGGCGTTTCCATCACCATCCATCACGAAAAAAGAGCAGTCATCCACCATGGGGATCATGTCAATGCCGCGGGAATTAAAGAAATTCCACTTCGTCAGCTTCGGATCACGCAAGGTATCGTGAAGCAGAGAATAGTCGCCAAGAGAGTCTATGATCTTTTCATAACCCTCTGGGTCATTATGGGCGGCATGAACATACAGGCCGCCGTCTTCCAATTCCGGCAGCAAGCTGTCTGAATTGGAGATTCCCCGCAACCGATTGGCGACCCGTTCGGTTGCCCCTGCCGCCCAGGGCATATTCATGCGGCGCTGTAGGGCGGCGATGTCGCTGCACCCGACGGCAAGATCTTCGAAGATGTTGGTCTTACCGAGCATGTAAAAGTAGGATTTAAGGGCCGATGCGGTTAATCCGCAGGAGATCAATGCTAAAGCCAATGCATTCCATTGCCTCGGATCATCTCCGACGGGGCTATCGCCCAGCAACTTTTCAAGGACCTCGATCAGTATTGGCGGGACCTCTCCTTCGATGGAGGCGAGCGCGGCAGTAGAGCGGGTCTTCAAGGCGTCAAGAATGGCGGCATCCGTCTCATTGGCCACCTTGATTTTCTCCCGGAACATTATCGTTTCTCGCTCCTGATTGATTGAGGCCTTGATGAACGCCATCATCAATATCGACCCTACTCCCGAACCTGAACCGGTTCAACCACCCCACCAATTGGGTTTTGACCCCAGGGAGTCTTACGTTACCCTGGTCATAATTCAGCATCCGGTAGAAGCATGAAGCCCTACGCTAATCTTAAACGATTCTCCGATAATGTTAATTTCATCTCCCGCAACGACCCATCCTTGGCTCGCGCCATAAAGGCGATCAGGCCATCGTCACGGGTGGTGTTGGATGGCAGCGGAGGATTCAACGTCGATCTGGGCGGGGGGGCTTTACTCTACCCTGGCGATGCCCGCGAATCCGCCGAACGGCAGGTTGCGACCTATCGACAAGAACCGTTGCGCCTTTGTTGTCCCACCGGCGAGGTCTATTTCGAATGCCGGGAACTCAATCGCCATATCAAGGCCATGGCAGCCACCATGTCTTCGGCTCCCAAGGCGGAGTATCAGGGGCCATTCGCCGGGTTTGCCGTGATCCTTGGCGTCGGGCTGGGGTTCCATGTCAAGAATCTGGCCGAGCAGTTGGATGTGAAGACTCTTGTCGTCATCGAACCCCATGATGAACTTTTTCTCCACAGCCTTCATGTCATGGACTGGAAAGGGCTGATGCAGTCCCTGGCTCGCAAGGGGCGTGACATCCGCTTCATTCGGGGACCGGACCTTTATTCTCAGCTTATTCTTCTGCTGCGGGGGCGGGATAATCCCTATCTGGACGGGTCATATATCTATACCCATTACCAGACCGAGGACTTCACCGCACTGACCCAGCGGCTGCTGTGCGACAAGGACCTGTTCACCATCAATGGCTGGGTTGAAGATCAGCTTCTTATGCTGCGCAACAACACCGGTAACTTCGCCCGGCCTGATTTTTATCTCCAGAAATCCCGCATTCCATCCGCCCGCGTGCTGCCCGCTTTCGTGGTGGGGGCGGGGCCATCCCTGGACGACAGTATCGAAGATATCCGACGCTGCCGCGATCAGGTTGTGCTGATCTCGGCCAGCAGTGCCCTCAAGGTTCTTTTGGAGCACGGCATCCGGCCCGATATTCACTGCGAGGTGGAAAACAGTCCGGGCCTTGCCCAGGTGGCGGAAAGTCTGGCGGCCAAACATGGCGGTCTGTCAGACATTACCCTTTACGCATCAGCCACCATCGACCCTCGTATCGCGCCTCACTTCAAGCGGGCGGCCTATTTCTTCCGTGCCGGGCTGGGCTCGACCTCACTTTATGGCCAAGGTGCCGACAGCACGCTTTTATCTAATCCGACATCCGGTAACACCGCTGTTTTCGGCGCATTGTCCTTGGGCTTTCGCGAGCTCTATCTGTTCGGCCTCGATTTCGGCGCCCGTAGTGCCGATCACCATCACTCCCGCCATTCGGTCTATTACACCTACGAGAACAAAGACGAGGTTGCCACCTATACCCCCTACGACTTCGACCTTTCGGTTCCTGGTAATTTCGGCGGTCAGGTCAAAAGCGGCTATGTGCTGAATTGGGGGCGAATAACGGTGGGAACCGCCATTAAAGCCGCCGGGATGGTGCGGGTCTTCAATTGCAGCGACGGTGCGCAGATTCCCATGGCCACGCCCATGGCGGCAGAGGCTCTGTCCTTCCCTCCCGCCAAGATTGATCAAGGCCAAGACGTGGATAATGCCATTGCCGCCCTTGTCCATTGCGCGGAGCCTCAGGTTGATCGCGGTCAGCTGGCCGGGTTGGCGGAGCGGTTCAAGGCATTCTTGGATTTGTGCCAAGCGAGAGCGAAAGAGGCGGCGGGGCCGATCCCCCAGCAGGCGATCATCGCCCTGTGTGACGAGATTATCGGGCCTCTGCAGGCCCTGGAAACGGCTGACCGGGCAATTTACGATACCTTGATCAGTCATATCCAGGCCATGCTGGGTGGGGCCTTTCACGACGCCTCCATCCTTGCGCCAACGGATGTGGAGGAGTCCATGGCCCGCTTGACTCAAGGACTGGCCGATGGATTCCGACAATTGGCCGAAGTCGTCGAAACCGAGTTCCCGCCTCTACGTTAAGATTCGCGGATCAGGGCGGTAGCCCATCGCGAAGCGAGACCTTCTCAACAAGTCCGGCCGCCGCCAATATCTCCGCCTGCTCCGCCAGCAAGGACACCGCCAGACCGGACCGGTCGGCAATGGTCAGAAGGTCGCGGTTGCCGTTGGCTTGGTTCATCATCCAGCGTCGCGCCAGTAATTTCTGATCGGCGGAAACCGTCGGAGTCGAAAGCGTCGGAGCCAGCCCGTGACGGGTGAAGAACGGCTCGCCGAACGGAGCGGTGCTGCGCCAGACCACATTGGCTTCAATGGTTTTACAAATCTCCAGACAAGCATCCACGGCAGCCAGGATCGCGGCCGCGCTGATATAGTCCAGGTTATCGTCGGAGCTGTGATATTCAGGGCTTTCGGCCGGGGAGCTGCGCATCAGTGCGCAGACCGGGAAATCGAAACCGGGCGAACAGTAATTGCGCTCGTCGGCTCCGCGCGGATCAAAATCGCGGACACGGTGTTCGACGCCCAGATCGGTGAAGGCTCGCAGGGCGGCCCTCTCCGCCAGCGTGTCGCCGCGCTGGGACCGCTTCAGGGTCAGGGGCCGGGAATCAGCGATATTGTTTAGCACATAGCCCGCTCGAAGATTCTGCCTCAAGCCGTCGCCATGGCGGGACAGATAGGCGATGCTGCCGATATTCTCTGGCCCCAGAACAAAGCGATAGGTCATCCGTCGTGACGGCAAGGCCGCCAGAGCGCGGTATAAAAAGGCCAGGACCAGTGGTCCCGATAATTCGTTATTGGCCATGGAAGGGTGACAGGTATAGGAGGTGAACATCACCTCTTCCTCCCCCTCGCCCGGCAGAACGCAGTCGGAGAC
>JAYTWE010000020.1:0-5697 GCA_043744055.1 Magnetospirillum sp. | reverse complement strand
GGACAAAAGAGAGGTCAGACCCAAAAACACAGTGGTGGACACATGGATTCCCGCTTTCGCGGGAATGACGAGCTTGTTTGTGTGACAACTCTCCTTCACCCGATTGCCCTGGTGTTGAAGTTGCCGGTCTTGACCTTTGGTTGGTCTTCGTGCTGTTGATGCCGTCACCATTGAGACTCCAGCGCGGGAAGATGAGCACGTGGAACGACTGACCGGCGGTTATCGCCCCTATCTCTTGCTGTCGCTGCTATGTTTGTTTCTCTATCTGCCGGGGCTGGCCTCGGTGCCGCCGCTGGACCGTGACGAATCGCGCTTTGTCCAGGCCACCCGCCAGATGCTGGAGACCGGCGACTTCATCCGAATTCAGTTTCAGCAGGAAATGCGGGCCAAGAAGCCGGTGGGGGCCTATTGGCTGCAAGCCGCCAGCGTCAGCCTGTTCTCCGATAAGATCAGCCGCGAAATCTGGCCCTATCGCCTTCCCTCGGCCCTGTCGGCCTGGGCGGCGGTTCTGATGACCTTTGCCTTCGGGCGCTATCTGTTCGGGCGCGAGGCGGCTCTGCTGGGGGCGGCCTTGCTGGCGTCGTGTCTGATATTGGTGGCCGAAGCCCATCAGGCCAAGACCGATGCTTTGTTGTTGGCTTGCGCCGTGGCGGCGCAAGGGGCCTTGGGGCGGTTCTATATGGGGGCTAAGGGGAGCGGCCCCATTCCGGGGGCTCCTACCGCTTTGGTGTTCTGGGTCGCTATCGGCGTGTCCATTCTGGTCAAGGGGCCGGTCATTCCGGCCATCACCTTGCTGACCATTCTCGCCCTGGTGATCGCCGACCGCCAAGCCGCTTGGTTGGTGGGCTTGCGTCCGTTGACCGGCGTGATCGTCGCGGCTTCCATTTCGGCACCGTGGTTTGCCGCCATTTCCCAAGCCACCGGCGGGGCTTTCCTCGGCGAGGCGGTGAAGGGCGATCTATTGCCCAAACTGTTGGGAGCCCAAGAGAGTCATGGCGGTTGGCCCGGCACCTATCTGGCCTTGGCGGCGGTGACCATGTGGCCCGCTTCGCTGTTGCTGTGGCCCAGTGTTGTCATGGCATGGCGGGAACGGTTGCAGCCGCAGATGCGCTATTGTCTCGCCTGGGCGATTCCCACCTGGGTGATGTTTGAAATTGTGCCGACCAAGCTGCCCCATTATGTGCTGCCCGCCTTTCCCGCCATCACCTTGATGATTGCCGCCGCCGTGGTGGGCGGCGCCCCCGCTTTGTTCAGCCGGGGAGCCAAGGTTTGGTATGGGGCCTGGATGGTGATCGCCCTGGTTCTGGCGGCGGCGGTGGTGATCGCGCCGACCCAGTTCGCCGATGGTTTTTCTCTGGTCAGCATTCCGTCAGCGGCCGCCATCGTCTTCATGGGTGGGATTGCCGTTTTCATGGCTTTGCGCGGCCGGATGCGCGCTGCCGTTCTGGCCGTGGTGGTTTTGGCCATCTCTTCGTTCCAGGTGGTGTTCGAAGGGGTTCTGCCCGGACTGGATTACCTGTTCGTCAGCCGCTCCGCCGCCCGGCTGGTGGCGGAACGCCCCCATCGAGGAGCGGTGGTGGTGGCTGGTTATGCCGAACCCAGCCTGGTCTTCCTGCTGGGAACCGATACGGTCCTGAGCAACGGTGCTGCCGCCGCCAATCATCTGCTGAACGGTCCTGCTGCCCTGGCTCTGGTCGCTGATCGGGAAGAGAAAGCATTTTTCGCCGCCGCCGCCGGTTTAGGGGTGCGGCCGGTTGTGGTCGGGCTGATTAAAGGCTTTAATTATTCACGTGGTAAGCCGGTGACGCTGACCGCCTATGCGGTGGAGGGGAAGCTTTGACCCTGCTGGATCGTCTCGTTCTGCTCTGGGAGCGTGCCGCCGAATTGGCGGTGGAGCGTTGGCACGAGGCCGCGCGGTTTCGGCGCTTTGCGGCGGCGCAATGGGGGCGCACAAGGCGGCATCCCTTACGTTGGATCAGTGTCTATGCGATGGGCCTGATCCTGGTGGGCTATGGGGTGCTGGACCGGCCCTTGGCTTTTTGGTTCAAGGCTCGGGTTACCGGTGATTTCGAAGGCTTCTGGAAGACGGTCACCACTTTGGGTCTTGCTGGAATCTGGCTGATTCCGTCGGGCGTATTACTGCTGCTGATCTTGCTGGCATGGCGAGCCGCGCCGACCTTGGAGCTTCGCACCCGGCTGGCCCGTGCCGCTTGGATTCCGGGGTTCTTCTTTCTATCCATGGCGGTTTCCGGTCTGCTCAATACCTTGATTAAGATTCTGGTGGGGCGGACCCGGCCCAAGCTTCTGTTCGAGCAGGGGCTCTATGACTTCGCGCCGCTGACTCATGTCTATGCCACCAATTCTTTTCCCTCGGGCCATACCCAGGCGGCTTTCGCCGCCATGACGGCACTGACCCTGATCTTTCCACGCTACGACATCGCCTTCATGGTGGTTGCGCTGCTGGTGGCGGCAAGCCGGGTGCTGACCTCGGTCCATTTCCTGTCCGATACGGTCATGGGGGCTTGGGTGGGGGTGGTGGTCACTATGGTGATCCACCGGATTTTGGTCCGGCGCGGCATTGATGTCAGGCTGCGGTTCGAGCGGGATCGTCGCTTGTGTGATTAGCGTTCCACTGATCTTGCGCCCTGCGTATCACATGCTATGATTCCATCCCTCTGGCGGGGGAGGGTCCGGTGAGTCCAAACGAAGCAGATATGAGGTCGGGCGACAGATGCTGATTGCGTCCGCCCTGTCCGCCTTATTGGCGCTCGCCGTTCTCGGCGTGCTGGCGGGGGGTGAGATGTGGCGGCACCGCATTGTTTATATCGGCTGCGCCATCGCCAGTCTTGTGCTTCTCGCCGGAGGGCTGAAGCATCTGGGCCAGACGCCGGGGACCGGCCCGGCCATCGTCCTTCCCATCGGTCTGCCTTGGATGTCCGCCCATTTCCGCCTGGATAATCTGTCGGCGCTGTTCATGGTCATCGTCAATCTGGGGGCGGCGGCGGCATCGGTTTTTGGTGTCGGCTATACCTCCCACCTGCCCGAGCCCCGGCGGGTGACGCCGTTTTTTCCGCTGTTCCTGTTCGGCATGAACGCGGTGCTGATCTCGGACGACGCCTTTATGTTTCTGGTGTCGTGGGAGTTCATGTCCCTATCATCTTGGCTGCTGGTGCTGTCGGATCACAAGAACCCCGAGAACCGCTCCGCCGCTTTTACCTATCTGATGATGGCCACGTTCGGCACCTTCTGCCTGTTGACCTGTTTCGGTCTGATGGCGGGGCCGGAAGGGGTGTACTCCTTCCCTGGCATGCGGGGCGGCAAGCTTGATACCGTCACCAGCTTCCTGGTGGTGCTGCTGGCGCTGTTGGGGGCGGGGTCCAAGGCGGGGCTGGTTCCGCTGCATGCGTGGCTGCCCCTGGCCCATCCGGCGGCTCCCAGCCATGTCTCCGCCCTGATGAGCGGGGTGATGACCAAAGTCGCCCTGTACGGCCTGATCCGCATTCTGTTCGATCTGCATGGTCATGTGGCTTGGGGGTGGGGAGCGGCCATCATGTTGATCGGCGGCATCACGGCGGTGATGGGAGTGCTTTACGCCCTTCTCCAAGATGATCTGAAAAAGCTGCTGGCCTATTCCACCGTGGAGAATATCGGGGTGGTGGTGATCGGTCTGGGTCTGGCCATCGCCTTCAAGGATAGCGGTGAGAAGTCCTTGGCGGCGCTGGCTCTGGTGGCGGGGCTGTATCACATCATCAACCATTCCATCTTCAAGACCCTGCTGTTCTTATCGGCGGGCGCGGTCATCACCGCCACCGGCGAACGCGATCTGGGGAAGCTGGGCGGGCTGTTGAAGCGGATGCCTTGGACCGGAGCCGCCACCTTGGTCGGGGCGCTGGCTATATCGGCGCTGCCTCCCTTGAACGGCTTTGTGTCGGAATGGCTGATCTTCCAGTCCCTGTTCAAGGGGCCAAGCCTGCCCCATTGGGCCATGAAATTCGGCGTGCCGGTGGTTGGCGCCATGCTGGCTTTGGCGGCGGCCCTGGCGGCCAGTTGCTTTGTGCGGGCCTATGGCATCGCGTTCCTGGGTCGTCCGCGTTCCAAGGCGGCGGCCGAAGCTCATACCCTGCCGGGCTCCATGCGCTGGAGCATGGCGGTGCTGGCCGCGCTCTGCATTATCTTGGGTGCGGTTCCGGTCACCATCACCGATGCGGTATCCCATGCGGTCCAGCCGTTGACCGGAGTTTCCTTCGCGGTCTCGGCCGATCTGGGCTGGCCGTGGCTGTCGCCGGTCAGCTCCACCCGAGGATCGTATTCGGGGACGGTTCTGGTGATGACCGGGTTGTCGCTGTTCGTGATCTCCATTTTGCTGGTGCATGGGTTCGGAACCACGCGGGTGCGCCGCGCCGATGCCTGGGATTGCGGCCATGTGGAGGATATCCCCGAGACCCAGTATACCGGTCAAAGCTTTGCCCAGCCTTTGCGCCGGGTGTTCTGCGCTTCGCTGTTCGGCGCGCGCGAGACGGTGACCATGCCGGAACCCGGCGATATGAGCCCGGCCCGGTTGGAGGTTCGCCTGATCGACCGGATCTGGGTGTTCTTCTATCTGGGGCTGGGCCGGGTGGTGGGCTATGTGGCTGATCGGGTCAACCGGATGCAGTTCCTGACCGTGCGGCGTTATCTGTTGATGATGTTCGCCACTTTGGTCTTCATGTTGCTGGTGGTCGCGGTGAGGCAGCAGAAATGAGTAGAATGCGGGCGGGACGCCCGCGCTCCGGCACGGAGTGGAAAGAACCGACCGAAGGGAGTTGCGGCCAAGGGCCGGCGCGCCTTGTGGCGCGGAAGCCAAGCGAACGGAGTTCGCGCCCGGCCCATAGGTCTCGCATCGGCACTGCCGATGCTGAGGCGTCTGAGGGGCAGAAGCGGAGCGTAGCGACTAGGCCGTTGAGGCCGCGCCGCCCATGCGGCGAAAGCCAAGCACGCGGATGCGTGCGCCCGGCCCATAGGTCTCGCATCGGCACTGCCGATGCTGAGGCGTCTGAGGGGCAAAAACAATGAGCGCCATCCTTGGACAGATCGCCCAGATTTTCTTGGTGGTGGCGCTGGCTCCGTTGATTACCGGTTGGGTGCGGCTGGTGAAGTCACGGCTGAACGGGCGGATTGGGGCCTCTCCGTTTCAGCCCTACCGTGATGTCTATCGCCTTCTTCAGAAAGAGGCGGTGGTGGCCCATTCGGCATCGTGGGTGTTTCGCGCCGCGCCTTATGTGACCTTTGCCGCCGTGTGGCTGGCGGCCTGTATCATTCCGACCTTCACCACCAATATGTTTTTGGCCCCTGCCGCCGATCTGATTGCCTTGGTGGCGCTTTTGGGCGTGGCGCGGTTCTGGACGGCCTTGGCGGGCATGGATGTGGGAACCGCGTTCGGCGGGTTGGGGGCATCGCGTGAGATGATGATCGCGTCCCTGGCGGAGCCCGCCATGCTGATGGTGAGCTTTTCACTGTCACTGATCTGCGGGACGACGTCACCGGCTCAGATCATCGCTTTCGTGCTGGGCGGTGGCGTCGGGATCGAAGTGTCGCTGGGCCTTGCGCTGGCGGCGCTGGTTATGGTGGCGGTGGCCGAGAATGGACGGATACCCATCGACAATCCCGCCACCCATCTGGAATTGACCATGGTTCACGAAGCCATGGTCTTGGAGTATT
>JAYTWE010000019.1:0-2134 GCA_043744055.1 Magnetospirillum sp. | reverse complement strand
CTCAAGCCCTGGCGGCTGCCGGTGTCCAAGAGGCCATGGTGGCTTCATCCCGGCGTTTTGCCTTGATAAACGAATTCCACGACACCCAGGAACCGCCCTTAGACGAGCTGATCGGGCGCTTTCAGGGGATTGATCTGCTCTTGATTGAGGGGTTCAAGTGGGCGCCTCATCCCAAGCTAGAGGTCTGGGACCCGCAATTGGGCAAAGCCATGTTGGCGCCGACAGAGCCTTCCGTGGTGGCTTTGGCTTCGGATCATTTCGTGGCGGAGTCTTCCTTGCCGCGCTTCATTCGTGACGATGTGGATGCGATTTCCCGATTTATCGCCGATTATTGTGGGTTTCTACCTCGATAGTATGGACGGTCAGGGCGGTCTCTTATGCGAACTCCTTCGTTGCTGGATTGGGCAAACCATGCTTAATTCAGGTGGGTTCAGGGATATACTGAGTGTCATCTATCACTTGGGGTGGTTGATGACATGAGGGAATGGGAAGGACATAACGCGCTGTTTGTGCGACAGCGTGCCATTTGCTGCCTATGCATTGTTTAGGCGGCCTGTTGTGATGCGTCTTGGGGGCGAGCACGATGAAGGTTCTTCTTGCTGACGATCACGCTCTGTTTCGCGAGGGCGTGAAGATGGTTCTGGAAAGTCTGGTGGATGAACCGCTGGAAACACTGGAAGCCGCTGATTTTTTACAGGCCTTGGCCTTTGTGAAGGCTGATCCCGCAATTGACATCGCACTGGTCGATTTGTCCATGCCTGGGATGGACGGAATTTCCGCCATTCATTCCATTCGGCGGGCGGCTCCTGATGTGTATCTGGTGGTGGTTTCCGCTTCCGATGATCCGCAGGTGGTTCGCCGGAGTCTGGATGCGGGTGCCCATGGCTATATCTGCAAATCCGCGGGCAGCGCTTCCATGATGAAGGGGATTCGCTCGGTGTTGGAGGGTGACACCTTTGTCAGTCCTCATATCTCGGTTCCCGATGTGGCGACCCAGACCTTGGGCGAATTTAACGCAGAGCGGTTGCGCAGTTTACTGACCCCGCGTCAGCGCGACGTATTGGGTATGCTGCGTCTTGGCAAGTCCAATAAGGAAATTGCGCGCGATCTGACCTTGGCCGAGATTACGGTGAAGCTGCATGTCACCGCGATCTTGCGCTCTTTGGGCTGTGAGAACCGCACCCAGGCGGCGATTCTGGCCGCCAAGATGGGGATTTAAGGCATACTCGGTTTACGTGAAAACCTGAAAGAATGCGGGCTCCGCCCTTCACCCGCAAGGGACCCGGTCCCTTGACCTCATATTCCTATTAAACCAATGGGATCAAAGGGTCTGAGACCCTTTGCGGGTTTGGGCGGAGCCCATATTCTTTCCCGAGGAACTCTTGGGTCTTCAAGGCAGCGGAGTATATTAAGGAACAATCCGGCCATCCACCAGATGGACCCGGCGATCCGCTAAATTGGCCAGATCGGTGTCGTGGGTGACCACCACGATGGAGCGGCCTTCATCGCGGGCTAGTTTTCCAAACAATTCGAACACCAGATGAGCGGTACGGGTATCGAGATTGCCGGTGGGCTCGTCGGCCAGGATCAGGGGGGGATCATTGGCCAAGGCGCGGGCGATGGCAACGCGCTGACGCTGGCCGCCAGAGAGTTGTTCCGGCAGCTTCTTGCGGTGCTCGGCCAGTTCCAGCGAATCCAGCAGCATGGCGGCACGCTCGCGGGCCTGAGCGGTGTCCAGCAGACCTAAGCGTCGGATGGGGATTTCCACATTGGCGAGACAGCTGAATTCCGGCAGCAGAAAGTGAAATTGAAAGACGAAGCCGATCCGGGCCAGCCGGATGGCGGCCCATTGATCGGGAGACAGGCCGGATGTCTCCTCTCCTTGGATCAAGATGGTTCCGGTGGTGGGGACATCCAGCAGACCCAGCAGATAAAGTAAGGATGACTTGCCTGATCCCGACGGGCCGGTGATGGCGACGAACTCGCCGGGCTGGACCTGAAGGTCGATATCACGGACCAGGGTGACCGGCACGGGTCCAGGCAGTTCGCGGGTTAGCGCGCGGGCTTCGACGGAAGCGGCGGTCATGGTTTGCTCCTGCCCCAGTCTGGCCCACCCCCACCCCCACCCCAACCC
>JAYTWE010000018.1:0-3212 GCA_043744055.1 Magnetospirillum sp. | reverse complement strand
GTCTTCTTCCCGCTTCACCCGCGCCTTCAGCAGCGTCAGAATTTCGCGGGTGGCGGCAACAAATCCAGCAGGATCACGACCGATGGCGATTGGGCCGGCCCAGCTGTGTTTATAGGTATCGAACCGCTTGGACAGATCGCCCATCTCGGTCTGGAAGCTGAGAGCCACATGGCGAAGCTTAGGGTCATCATGGATCGCGTATTTCGGATAAAGGGTGCTGTCCTCAATGGCCAGATGCAACGAGAATTTTCCGAACAGATCCCGGACCACTGTCGCGACCGCCGCAGGATCGGCCGTGATGGGAGCCACGGTCAACATGGGCTCCAGCCGGGACAAGATGGCACGCAATTCATCATGATGCTTACGGTAATTGTCGGTCTTTCTCATGGCTGTTTTCCTTGTTGTCTGTGCGTTAAGGCGACAATACCCAAGTAAACAGATATGGTATTTGACGGTGGTCAAGGCTCTCGAAAAGGTGAGGCTTGACCTTAATGGTTAGAGTTTGACGGCGAAACGCAGGGCGCCCCAATGACGCTGTCCGATCATGATGGGACAGTCGATTTCCTTCAGCAGAACAAAGCTTCCGCCCCCCATGTTGCGGGCATAAGTCTGCGCCAGATAGGCATTGGTATTGCGAGACGCCAAGATACCGGTGCGATCATCGAAAATCCGGCGATTGCGGCTGTTTGCCATATTCCAAACCGGATCACCTGGCCGTTGGGGCAAAGAGCACTTCTGGTTATGAGTGGCGATATAGCCGTTGCGGTCCGAGGCACAACACAGAATGACTTCAGGGTTACGGGCCAGTTCAGCTTCTAGAATAGCGGGCAGGATTCGGTCGGTCAGAAGGGTGTGCTTGGCCATCACCTGCATCGGATCGGATTCGGGGATGGGGGTGTAATCACTGTCGAACAGATCGGCCAGGGAGATGCTGCCGTCACCGATGGCGCGTTCCATGGCGGCGGTGACCTTGGCGGCTGTTTGTTGGGCGGCTTCGATATAGGGCAGATCGCGGGACTTGGCAGTCTCGATGGCGTCCATGAGCCCTTGCTTCTGCGCCTTGCCGACCTTGAGGAATTGGCATTGGATTCCCAGCGGGCTGCCCAGAATAGCCTTGGATTCCAAGGTGGCGATACCGGGGAAGGTGATGGTTCCCACCGCGCCTTCCAGCTTGGGAGCATTGCCCACCACCAGCAAGGAGCCCATGACCGAAATATCGCCGGTATGGCCGGTGAAGGTCTCGCCATTGAAGGTGGCGGTAAACTCCACCGAGACCGGAATACGCTCCACCGAGCGGCGATTGCCGCCATAGGAGGTGCGCAAGATGACGTTGAGGCGCCGTTGCAGCGCTCCAATATCGTGACTGACCAAGGTGGACAGCTCGCTGACCTTACGGGCGGTGGTCCCGGTCAATTCGGCTCCACTCAGCACAGCGGCGGCATTTTCAGCCACGTCACGGGTATGGTCGGCGGCTTGAACGGCGCTGGCCATGATTTCGGCGGTGGCGGCCCGTTGCTGGTCGGCGGATTCGGCGATCTGACCGGCAATGGCTTCGATATCGCGGATGGTTGCGGCCACCGCTTCCACCGTGGCCACCGCTTCCTTGGTGGTGAGTCCAATCTCGTGGGCCTGGGCGTTAACCCGGCCGATGGCGTCCTCGGTCTGTCCGGCCAAGCCCTTGACCTCGCCCGCGACCACAGCGAAGCCCTTGCCTGATTCTCCGGCACGGGCGGCCTCGATGGTGGCGTTCAGCGCCAACATGCGGGTTTGCCCCGCAATAGCCTGGATCAGCGCCACCACATCACCGATCCGCGCGGTGGCGGCGGTCAGGGTGCTGACGCTGGCGCTGGCGGCATCCACCTTGCACCGGGCGGCTTCGCTATATTCCGAACTATGCTGAATCCGCGTCGTGATTTCTCGTGACGAGGCTTCCAGCTCTGCCGTAGCCCCGGCCACGGTCTGAACATTACCGCTGGTGATCTCGATCGCCCCGGCCATGGCATGGGCCATGCGGCGAAGGCTCTCTGCGGTGTCCAACAGCTTGGTGGAGCCCTCTTTCAACCGATCGGCCTGAGTGGAGATTTCGGCCACAGTGGTTTCCACCTCGCCTTCCAGCAAGACGGTGAGGTTGAGCATCTCTTGCTTCAGATGAGCCTCCGCCTTACGGGCGATCTCTTGACGCTCCAGGGCGGCATAGCCCAGCTTTGCCTTCATGGAGCGAAGTTGGGCGTTGGAACGCTGAAACTCGCTGACCGCCTCGGAAGGGATGTCATACGTAAAGTTGCCGCCGGAGATGGCGTTGAACTGCTGTTGCTGGCGCTCCAGCGGTTTGCGGAGATAGCGGATCAGAAAGACACTGGAGATTCCGCCCAAAGCGGTGCCGACAATCAGAAAGATCAGGCCCAGGCGCATATGGTGGGTGAAGTCGGCCTTGGCCTCTTCATATTTTTCGCCCGCTAACCGGAGCTGCATGACCAGCAGATCCTTTTCGACGCTGTGCACCTGATCGAACAAACCGTGCAAAGTGTTGGCGTTATGGCGGCGCAATCCGTCCAGGTCCTTGGCTTCGGCCAAGGCGATGGCGACGAGCAATCCATCGGTCACATAAGTCTTGCGCAAGGATTCGAATTCGTCGGCCAGTTCCTTTTCGTCATCAATCAGGCGATTGGCGCGATAGCTTTTCCAGACGGTAGAAATATGCTCGGCATTGGCGCGGATGCGGGCAGCCCGTTTGGCCACTCCGGCTTCGTTATGAACGGCAAGCTCGGTGTGCAGAAGTTCGGCGTTCAGCAGGTTTTCCCGCATGCGGTCGATGATATCGGCCAACTGCCCGGCGGGGACGGTGCGTTCGTCATAGACGCTTTTCAACGCCTCGTTGGAATCGTTCATTCCATCGAGAACCACCCATAACCCGCTTCCCATGACCACGACCAAAATGGCGATAATGACCATCAGGCGGCCAGAGATGGAATTGGATAAACGGTTCAGTCGAGCGGCCAAGGTGGTAACAATCACCTGACCCTCTTCAACCTTCACATTACGGGCGGTACCGTTGCGGACCTGTTCATAAAGCCGCTCGGCCGCTTGGATCTGCTCCCGACTGGGAGTCGAGCGGATGGAGATGAAGCCGGTGATTTCACCATCAGTCATCTCGGGCGTGGCATTGGCGCGGACCCAATAATGATCACCGCTTTTCGAGCGGTTCTTGACGA
>JAYTWE010000017.1:0-6358 GCA_043744055.1 Magnetospirillum sp. | reverse complement strand
GGAAACCTCGGCCAGTTCAAGGCCGATTGCGGCCAGGCGGGCTTCATCCACCGGGCACAGGCCCTTGGCGGGGACCTTCACATGGGTGGCGAAGCCGCCCTGGAGGTCGTTGCCCGGCATTTTCTGCGAGCGGCAGATGGTGCCCTTGCCGCGCTTGCACAGATCGCATTCGCCGCAGGGGATGACGGCGGGAATGATGACTGCCTTGCCGATCCAGGATTCCGCCCCGGCTCCGGCGGCGGCGACGCGGCCGCTGATCTCGTGACCCAGGGCGAGGGGGAGGGCGTGATTGGTGCGAACGCCGTTGTAGAAATAGTCCATATCCGTATGGCACACGCCGCATCCGGCGATGGCGACCAATACCTCTCCCGGCTCCAGATTTCCGATTTCCATCGGCTCCTTCACCATGGGCTGGGCCACCCCGGTCATCATCCAGCGATACGGCTGCGTGCTCATGCGATTCCCTCTCCAAAGTGGATGCCGGTTCTGCTCTGGGCGTTGACCCTGGAGTGACCCGACGTGTATTATTGGGTAAATGCGTACCACAATACCGATTTAATAGTCAAGCACACCTTGTGGGCTTGTGGTCCGACCCAAAGGGGTGGTATGCACCTAGTCCCATTACGTTCAGTGAATCGGTCTGTGATTCCAACGGACGAAGCGCGGAGATGTCGATCCGGCCCGCAAGCCAAAGCGATGGAACCGCGCCCAGACGAACCAAGAACCGTGGCCTGGCAACCCATGACGATGCGGTCGTGGAGCCTTTCGGGGGAAAGAGAATTATGACGACGAGTTCCGGATCTGGATCTGTCTCGATAGCGATGTGCGGTAGCGGTGGCGCCGGTGTGATGACTGCCGCCAATATGTTTCTCGACGCTGCGGCCGAGGCTGGATTTTACGCTTTGTTCGGACGCTCCTCCGGCCCGCAGATTCGCGGCGGCGAGGCGGCGGCCCTGGTGCGTTTGGGTGCCGATCCCATCACTTCGGTGGACGACACGTTCGATATCATGCTGGCGGTTGACTGGCAGGGGGTTCAGCGTTTCGCTGCTGAATTGCCGCTGTCCAAATCCAGCCTGATTATCTGCGATCCGGCGGCGGGCGACGTGCCCGATGTTTACGTCAAGTCCGGTGCGCGCATCGTTCACCTCCCCATGAAGGAACTGGCCAAGGCCATTCCGGGCGGTCGTCCGAACATGATCGCGCTGGGTGCGGTGGCGGCTCTGATCGGCTTCCCCATCGAGCCGTTGACCGAAGTTCTGGGCAAGTCTTTGAAGAAAAAGCGCGCCGACGCCTTCGAGGCTTCGGTTGCAGGCGTCAAGTCCGGCGCCGAAGCCGCGGCGAGCCTGGGTGAGTGCAAAAAGGTCGCGGTTCCCAAGGCCAAGGACGTCAAGCGCTGGACCATCACCGGCAATTATGGCGCCGGTCTGGGCGCCATTCGTGGTGGTGTCCGGTTCTGCGCCGCCTATCCCATCACTCCGGCCACCGAAGTGCTGGAATATCTCAGCTCCGCCCTGCCCAAGGTCGGCGGTGTGTTTGTCCAGGCCGAAGATGAACTGGCTTCGGTCAATATGTGCATCGGCGCCTCTTATGGCGGCGAAGCCTCCATCACCTCGACCGCCGGTCCCGGCCTGTCGCTGATGATCGAAGGCTTGGGCCTGTCCATGGCGTCGGAAACTCCGGTCGTGGTCATTGACGTTCAGCGCGTCGGCCCCTCTACCGGTATCGCCACCAAGTGCGAGCAGTCGGACCTCAATATCGCGGTTTATGGCTTGCACGGCGATGCTCCCCATCTGGTGGTCGCGCCCAACTCCATCAGCGACTGCATCTTCACCACCCAGTGGGGCGTCTATCTGGCCGAGGCTTTGCAGAGCCCCTGCATCGTGCTGTCGGATCAGGCCCTGGGCCAGAGCCGCGGCATCATCGACGCACCCGCCGACGTGGCCTTTGTCGGCAAGCGTCTGGTGGCCGAAGCTCCGGCGGAAGGCGAAGTGTTCAAGCGTTACGCCAACACCGCCAGCGGCATTTCGCCCATGCCGGTTCCCGGTCAGCCGGGGTGCCAGTACACGGCAGACGGCCTGGAGCATACCGAGACCGGGACGCCGACCTCTCAGGCGTCCGATCACGAGATGCAGTTGGACAAGCGTCAGCGTAAGCTGACCGGCCATGAGTATGGCAATCATTGGGCCACCATCGAGGGTGAGGGCGATATCGCCGTCATCACCTGGGGGTCTTGCACCGGCGCCGCCCGCGAAGCGGTGGAGCGTGCACGGGCCGATGGGGTCAACGCCAAGCTGATTTCGCTGCGTCTGATTTCTCCGACCCGGCCCGAACATATGGGCGACGCGCTGAAGGGCGTGAAGAAGATCTTGGTGGTCGAGCAGAGTCATCTCGGCCAGTTCACCCGTTATCTGCGTGGCGAATACGATCTGCCGGTAAAGCCCGAGCAGCTTTCGCGCCCCGGTCCGCTGCCCATGCGCCCCGGTGAAATCCACGCCCGCCTTCTGTCGATGGGGAAGTAAGCCATGACCAGCTGCAATACATCCGCTACCTACTCCGCCAAGGACTTCAAGTCCGATGTGAAGCCGGTCTGGTGTCCGGGCTGCGGCGATTACGCCGTTTTGTCCTCCATCACCAAGGCCTTTGCCGATCTGGGGCTGAAGCCGCACGAAACCTCGGTCGTGTCGGGCATCGGCTGCTCGTCGCGTATTCCGGCCTATACCAACACCTATGGCTTCCACTCCATCCATGGCCGCGCCTTGGCCGTGGGGCAGGGGTTGAAGCTGGCTCGTCCCGATCTCACCGTTCTGGTGGCGGGCGGCGACGGCGACGGCTTCTCCATCGGTGGCAATCACTTCTTGCACGCCTGCCGCCGCAATGTGGACCTGACCTATATCGTCATGGATAACCGGGTCTATGGCATGACCAAGGGCCAGCCCTCTCCGACCACCGAGTCCGATTGGGATGCTTCCGCCATGGCTCCTCCTGGCGGTACCGGCATGACGCCGTTCCATCCGTTGGCCATCGCGCTGGCGGCGGGGGCGAACTTCATCGCCCGTGGCTTCTCGGGTGATCCGAACGGCACCGCCGAGATCATCGCCGAAGCCGTCCGCCATCCCGGCTTCTCGTTCGTGGCCATCATGTCGCCCTGCATCACCTTCCGTGAAGAGCAGCGCGAGTGGAAGGACACCATGCGCAAGACCGCCATCGAAACCACCACCGACCCCGCCCAGGCGGCTCGTCGTCTGATGACCGATGATGGCTTCAATTGCGGCGTGCTCTATCGCGGCAATCGGGTGTCTTACGGCAAGGATAAGATCGTCTCGGCCCAGGTTTCCGACCTGGATGCGGAGTTCACTCTTTGAGTCGTGCGCCTGATTTCGAGGCGGTGAAGACCTCCGCCGAGCTTCTCGCCATCGCGCGTGCGATGGAGGAAAGATCGGCGGAGCGATACCGGGAACTGGCCGAGGCGTTCGAAGCGTCTTGCAATAATCCAGATACCGCCGAGGCTTTTCGTGATCTGGCCGAGGACGAGGACCGGCGTGCCGCCGAGTTCCCCGCCTTTGCCGGTGACGCGCCTCGGACGGTGCCCTGGGGTGAGGACGATCCCGAGATCGCCGATCCCGGTGCGGTTCACTACCTCATGTATCCGTGGCATGCCGCCGATTTGGCGTTGGGCCACGAACAGGAGACTCTGGCCTTGTTCATCCAGCTGGCGGAGAAATCCCCCTATGCGGAGGTGAAGGCCGAGGCCCTTCGTCTGGTGGAGCGCGAGCGCCGCCACGTGGAAGAGATAACCGCCAAGCGGGATGCTTTACCGTTTCCTCCCGATGATTGGGAAGACGACGACGATCCGCCCAATTGGGAAGCTGGAGACTGAGCATGACTCACCAGACCATCCTGCCCGAAGGCTGGGACGCTCCCATCGGCTACGCCAACGGGATTCTCGCGCAAAAGGGCAGGGTGCTGGCCCTGGCCGGGCAAGTGGGCTGGAATGCGGCTCAGGTGTTCGAAAGCGAGGACATCATTCCGCAATTCGAGCAGGCTTTGAAAAACATCCTCGCCATTGTCGCGGCGGCGGGTGGCAAGCCGGAACACATCATTCGCATCACTGCTTTTTGCATCGACAAGCCGCGCTATCTGGAAGTGCGGCGCGAGCTGGGCCGTATCTGGCGCGATCTTATGGGGCGCCACTATCCCGCCATGAGCATGATCTTCGTGGCTGACCTTCTGGATCATCCCGCCAAGATCGAACTGGAAGCCACGGCGGTTATTCCCGAAGTATAAAAATCGGCAAGCCGTAGATGTATCCCCCGTCGCCTTGAGAATCCGAAAATTCCCCGATGAAGACTGTGGGCTCCGCCCACGCCCGCCAGGGACTCAGTCCCTGGACCCCATTCCTAATATAGCCGAGGGATCAAAGGGCCTCGGCCCTTTGCGGGTGAAGGGCAGAGCCCTTTATTCTTCATCGGGAAATTTTCGGGTTCTCAATGCGACGGATTGCCTGAGGGAGAGAGGCGATGTTAGTGTGCACATGCTTTGCTGAACGTGGGGTGCAACCGTGAAAATCATTGCAATCTTGCCGGTCTATAATGAAGGCAGGAGTATTCACGACCTCATTCTCGGTTACGGAAAGCTGGCTGAGAAAGTGTCCGCTCCGATCCGGCTGATCGTCGTCAATGATTGTAGCGCCGATGATTCTGAACGGTGGATCGAAGAGGCGCGCGCGAAAGTCCCGTTGCTGCAGCTCGATTACATTCGACACCCGAAAAACATGGGATTGGGCGGGGCGTTGAATACCGGTCTTGCCGCCCTGGGTGATCTGGACGATGACGATGTGGTCGTCACCATGGATGGCGACAATACCCATAATCCCCTTCTGATCCGTCAGATGTTGGACAAGATGGATGAAGGGGCTGATCTGGTGATCGCGTCGCGCTATTGCGAACAATCACGGATCACGGGCCTCAGTTTTTTCCGGCTCATGTTGAGCTGGGGTGCGCGTTACATCTATGCGCTGCGGTGGAATCTCCCCGGTGTTCGGGATTATACGTGTAACTTCAGGGCTTATCGCGGCGCGGTCATGCGCGAATTCCTGCGTAAAACCGGCCCGGCCCCCTATTTGCAGCAACAAGGCTTCGCCTGTGCTGGCGAGTTGTTGCGCGGCACTTCCGCCGTAGCGTCCATCGCCGTGGAAGTGCCCATGATCTTGCGTTACGACAACAAGTTCGAGCAGTCCAACATGCGGGTGATGAAGACGATTCTCAATACCTTGTCCATGCTTGCCCGGTCATGAAGATTCTGACCGTCGTCGGGACTCGGCCCGAGGTTATCAAGCTTGCTCCGGTGGTCAAGGAATTGGCGGCGCGGCCTGGAGTCGAGAGTTTGGTCTGCACCACGGCCCAGCATCGGCAGATGGCCGATCAGATGTTTGAGGTGTTTGGTATCACTCCTGATCTCGATCTTGATCTTATGCTGCCGAACCAGAGTCTTCCCGCTTTGGCGGGCCGTATGATCGAGTCCGTGTCCCGTTTGCTGGACGAACATCGCCCCGACTGGGTTCTTGTCCAAGGCGATACCACCACGGCTTTCATCGTGGGGCTGGCGGCTTTTTATTGTCGGGTCAAGATCGGCCATGTGGAGGCTGGTTTGCGCAGTGGTGATTTGAACTCACCCTGGCCCGAGGAGGGAAACCGCAAGCTTCTCAGCCAGATTGCCAATCTTCATTTCGCTCCGACGATTCAGGCCGCCGAGAATTTACGGCGCGAGGGCCTTGCCGAAGATACCATCATCGTTACCGGCAATACGGTGATTGACGCCCTGTTGGCGACGCGGGCGCGGCTGGAATCCGACCATGGATTTCGGAATCGGGTTGTGGCCGGTTTACCGAGCTTCGATCCCAACCGCCGTTTGGTGGTTGTTACGGTCCATCGCCGTGAGAATCATGGAGAGAGGCTTCTTCAGATATGTCACGCCCTACGGACATTGGCGGGGCGCGGTGATATCGAAGTTCTGATTCCACTGCATCCCAATCCCAATGTGGGCGGCGTGGTGAAGGAGGCCTTGCGCGATATCCCCGCGATTCATTTGGTGGAACCGCTGGAATATCCCGCCTTCGTCTGGGCCATGAACCGTTGCACCTTATTGATTAGCGATAGCGGCGGCGTTCAGGAGGAGGCTCCCACCTTGGGGCGGCCGGTGGTGGTGCTGCGCGACACCACGGAACGCCCCGAAGCGGTGGAAGCGGGCTGTTCCATTCTCGTGGGGACTGATCCGCAGCGGATTATTATGGAAGTAAGCCGGTTGCTGGATGATCCAGAGGAGTACAGCCGCCGGGCCGCCCCCAATTCTTTGTTCGGGG
>JAYTWE010000016.1:0-4088 GCA_043744055.1 Magnetospirillum sp. | reverse complement strand
GGAGAGCGCCCGACGGTTGGAAATGGGGCTGGCGGCGCGGGGGTTCGACGGCAATCTGCGCATGTTGAGTCCGGCGCCGCTCACGTCCATCCCTACGGTGCTGGTGATTTTAACGGGTGAAGCCGCCCTGGTGGGAGCAAGTTTGTGGCTGGCCTGATTTTGGACGCTCAATCCCTGACCTATGCCTATGCCGGAGGCATTGTCGCCTTGGATGGGCTTGACCTTGCAATGCAGCGGGGCCGCAAACTGGCGATTCTGGGGCCGAATGGAGCCGGGAAGACCACTTTGCTGCTGCACCTGAACGGGACGCTGCGCCCGTCTGAGGGGCGGGTTCTGCTGGATGGCGAAAGTCCTGGTTACTCTCGTTCGGCTCTTAGCCAGTGGCGGCGGCGGGTGGGTCTCGTGATGCAAGAGCCCGACGACCAGCTGTTCGCCGCCACGGTAGAAGAAGACATCTCGTTCGGTCCGCTCAATCTGGGCCTAGATGAGGCCGAGACCCGGATTCGGGTGACGCAATCCCTGGACGCATTAGGGATCTGCGATCTGGCCGGGCGCGCCACTCATATGCTGTCCTTTGGCCAAAAGAAGCGGGTGGCCATCGCCGGTGCGCTGGCCATGCAGCCGGACGTGCTGCTGCTGGACGAACCGGTGGCGGGGTTGGATCATCAGGGGGCCAAACGATTGCTGGAGGCCTTAGCCCGGCTGGCGGCAACGGGAACGACTCTGATCTTCACCACCCATGATGTGGATCTGGCCTGGGCTTTTGCCGATGACGTGGCCGTGTTCAATCAAGGCAAGGTGACGCGAACCGGTTCGGCCGCCGAGGTTCTCGCCGACCGAGCCGGTTTGGCCGAAGCTGGGCTGGAACCGCCTTTGCTGTTGGAGCTGGGCTTTCGCACTCGGGAAGAGGCTTTGGCCGGGTCTTATACCAAATCTCGGTGATCGGAACCGATCCCCGAGGCCCTCAAACGGCGGGCGGGATTCTCCGAATCCCTTCCCTTAGGTCTCGCAGGGCGAAGAGCCCTGCTGAGGGCCTCCCGCGCCATGTGGCGCGCGGCCGCCTTGCGACCGACCACGTCCCGATGAGTCCTTCTCATCGGGACGTGGTCTTAACCACCGTTCGGGCCAACCAGAGTTGCGGAGCAAATATGATCCGAGGCCGTCTTGGCGTCTTTCTTCAGGGAGGCGATCAGGCGGCTGACATCGTCGATGGAGTGACGGCTGCGGCCCGCAGGAAGCTGTATCGCCACCGCGCTTACGGTCATTAAGGGAAAGCGGGCGGGATTTCCCAGCCGGTCATGCCCGACGATATGCCCCAGTTGGCGCGTTTCGTCGTCGTAGAAACTTTCCACATCGTGGCGGAAGCTTTCGATCAGCGCGCGGCAGGCGGTCATCACTTCGTTGAACTCAACGGCGCGGAAACCGGCGAAGAAGTCGTCTCCTCCGATATGACCGGCAAAGCCGCCATCGCGATTCATGGTGCGCGACAACAGATCGGCAAACAGCAATATGGCGCGATCACCTAGGCGGAAACCATATTTGTCGTTGAAGGGTTTGAAGTTGTCGAAGTCGAAATAGATCAGCCCATAATCGCAGTCCAGCCGGTCCATGGCGTCCGAGACCCAATCGACGATTACGGTATTGCCCGGCAAGCGGCTGAGGGGGTTTTGATCGCGGGCGGCGACCAGATTCTTTTCGTTGATGACATGGAGCAGAGAGTGGGCGGACAGAAAGCCCACATAGGACAGCCCATCGACAATCATGATGCCTTCCGAGCGTTCCACTGCGGAATAGGCTTCAAGAATGTGTTCCGCCTTGCTGTTGATGTCGGCCATGGGGCAGCGGACGACGAAGTCCTTCAGCTTGCGGCCGAAACTTTTATTGGCCATCAGCTCTTTGCCGAACGGGGAGTAGGTATAGTCCTTAAGCTCTTTTTCCCGCACGATTCCCACCGGTTGGCCGGTCTCGTCCACCACGGGAAAGAAGGTGGACGACTTATCCGTGCGAAACCGGGAGAAGACCTGTTCCATGGGGGCGCTTAGGGGAATCGGGCTGGTTCGCGTCACCTGATCGGCGATGATATGCTGGTCAGAAGTGGCAGAGCGGCGTTCGCGGCGGGCCAGATCGGCGATGGTCTCATAATGGGGCCGCAATTCTGAAATGGATGTGGTGGCCGCTTGGGCTAACCATCCTTGAATCAGATCGCAACCGATCTCCTTGCAAACGAAGAACTCCCGTTCGGTCTCGACCCCTTCGGCGACCACAACCACACCTAGCAGGTGGGCGATATTGACGATATGGGCCAGGAACACCTTTTTCTTGGCGTCCGAGGCAATATCGGAAATGAAGAAGCGGTCGATCTTCAAAAGATCGGGCTCGGAAAAGTACAACAGCTGGAGACCCGAGAATCCGGTGCCGAAATCGTCGATGGCCAAGCGGAAGCCGTGGCGTTTGTAATGGCGAAAAATGGCGACGACCTCGTCGGGCGCCCCCAAAGAGTGGCGTTCCGAGATTTCAAATGCCACCGATGATTCGGGCATATGGTAGCGGTCGAATATGGCTCGCATCCGTCGCGGCAGATCGCCACTGGCATCCAGTGCCCGGTTATCCACATTGATGAACAGTTTGGTGTCGCGGGCATGGGGCAGGGTGACGAATTTGGCGATGGCCTTTTCGCACAGAACCACTTCCATCTCGGCCAGAATGCCATGGGCATGGCAGACGTCGAAGAATTCGGCGATGCTGGTGAAATCGGCTTGCTCGGTATTACGAAGCAATGCTTCGTAACCGTAGCAGGCCCCGGAGTGAATGTTGATGATAGGCTGAAAGGCGATATCGAGGATGGCGGAGATAGTGTTCCACTTATCCTCGGAAAACGGCTGATCATGCTTCCTGACGGCTGGAAGCGTCTCACGGCGCAGCCCCGCTGCCTTTGGAGCAGCGAGTATATCCAGGCCATAACTTGCCTTGGGACTCATCTTGGCCACTCCACGCCGAATTCAGCTTCCGCACCGGAGATTCATCGTCGTCTGGTCGGCTGGAGTCAACGCGGCATCACCGCTACGGCAAGAAATTCACGCAGTTGCAACATTAGACTTTAGCGATTAGCTCCGGGTGTCCACAAGATATCGGCGGCGCCATGGGCATTGGCGACACGGGCCAGAACGAACAACAGATCCGACAGGCGGTTGATATAGGCGATGGCGATGGGATTGACGGGTTCGCGCTCGGCCAAAGCCACCATCAATCTTTCTGCGCGCCGAACCACGGTTCGAGCGTGGTGGAGGTGAGCGGCCAGGGGCGTTCCGGCGGGCAGGATAAAGGAATTGAGCGGAGCGAGATCGGCATTGGCGGTGTCGATTTCGGTTTCCAGATGATCCACCTGAGGCTGGACCATCCGTAGGCGCGATCCCGCTTCCTCGTCATGGGCGGGAGGAGTGCACAGATCCGCCCCCAGATCGAACATGTCGTTTTGAATGCGCGACAGCAAGGCTTGGCCGCCACTATCGGCGTGGAGACGGGCCACGCCCAATACGGCATTGGCTTCGTCCACCGTTCCATAAGCCTCGACTCGAAGAGCGTGCTTGTCCACACGGGCGCCGTCGCCCAGTGAAGTCTTGCCCTTGTCCCCCGTCCGGGTATAGATGCGTGTCAACCTGACCATGATCTGCCTCTTGTCTCGATTCATGAGGTTTATGACACGAGGTGCGGCGAAAGCTCTATACTCTCGTTCGATCCAGTATTGCCCCGGAACTGAACCGTATGCGCCTGTCTCCTGTCCTCAGCTCCTATATTGCCCGACAGTTCGCCTCGGCGTTCGGCAGCGTTTTGTTGGTGATCTTAGGCATTATCTTGCTCTTTGATATGATCGAGCTGTTGCGGCGTACCGCTGGACGCGCCGACCTGGGCATTGGTCTCGTCTTGCTGATGTCCATGTTGAAACTGCCGCAGATGCTTCATACCGTTCTGCCTTTCGCCGTGATGATCGGGGCCATGATTAGTTTCTGGCGCTTGACCCGAACCCATGAATTGGTGGTGGCGCGTTCGGCCGGTATATCGGCATGGCAATTCATCGCGCCGCTGTTGAT
>JAYTWE010000015.1:0-3872 GCA_043744055.1 Magnetospirillum sp. | reverse complement strand
GATTGGAAAGCGGTATACAGCCGATTAAGGTCAACCCGGTTCGGAAGCTGCCAATCATTGGTATCCCCGATGATAAGATCACCGCAGAACTGGACAGCTTTCGACCAGGTGATATCGACCGACTCGCCTTCGGCCCTGGGTGCGACGATCAGGACTTCGACCTGACCATTGGCGGCGGGGGCGCTGGCGACAAAAAAGCCGCCGCCGAAGGGCGTGCCAGGAATAGTGGGAATGCTTGAGGCGGCGCGGGCAGTGGCGGTTGCGGCCGCCATGCGAACAAAATCATCCCTGGACAAGGTGATTCGGGCGGTATCGCCCTCGGTGCCATTGCCCTTGGGAGCGCCGCGCACGGTGACGGAAACGCCAGCGGCATCTTCGCTGATGGAGATAAAGGGCGGGAACGCCCAGGCGGGCGGTGTGAATTCGAAAATGGGCTTCATGATCCTCTCCATGGGTCAGATTTTCGGATTGGCTTGGTGGTAGTCATTCAGCGCGTCACGCAGATCCGGCCAGGACAGGCCGGCATCCACGGCAGCGGCGAAGATGCGTTTGAGATCGGTCTTGGGGTCGAAGTCCTGGTCGGCCTGCTCGGCCAGGGCGTGGGCGGCGACATCCCGGCGGAGATCGGCGGCGGCAGCCTGCAATGCCCGGCCGCTGTCGGACCTGGTGCCGAGGACACGGGCGCCGATACGGGCCAAATTGTCCACGAGCATCAGGGTGTCGAGCAGCCGGGTCATGATCAGCCCCCCTTCGCACTGGAGACCGCCAGGGCGGCCTTGGTGACATCAGTGGCGGGGACTTGGCCGAGGATATGCCTGGCCATGGCCTCGGCCTCCCGTATCGGGATGATCAACACCTCGTTGCCGAAGCTGATTTCCCAAGCGCCGGCCTTGGCGACCAGGGTCATGGTAGTGGCGGTGCGGTCATCCATGGCCGTCACCACGCCGTATGGGTGTCGAGTTCGCGGGAATTGTGCCGGGTGCAAGCCGGGCAAACGTGGTTGTGCAGTCCCTCGCTCTGAAACTTGTCCCGACACTTCAGGCAGGTCTTGGCCTTGGGCCAACCGGATGCGGTGATCACCGGGACCTTTGGGGTCTTCTTACGCTTGGCGGTGCGGGGAAAACGCTCCAACAGGCCCAGTTTTTTGGCGCGGCCATAGACCGCCATGCGGTTGGGGGCACCCAGCATTGTGGCCAGGGCGTCGTAGTTGTGACCCTCCTTCCACAGCTTCTCCAACCGGAGCGCCGTGGCGGAATTCCACCAGCCTTGGGATGTGGACATGCTCAGCCCTCCTCGCGCTTGATCTTGATGGGCAGGTGGGCCGGGACGTCCTGATAGATCACCTCGGGCTTGGGGATGCCGTCGGTGCAGGCGGCGCGGGACATCTCAAGTTCCTGTCGCGAGACTTCCGCCATGGTGCGGTGGTTTGTGAAGGCCCAGCTCTGACCCGGAGGAACATCCCGTGCCGCCCGTGGGCGCTTGGCCTCGGCGCATGCCGCCAGCGTGTCGTCGGCCCAGGCGGCATGACCCACCACCTCACCAGACTCGCCGGGGAAAACCTCCAGAGCGACCATGTCAACCAGCTCGGAGACCGCACCCCATTCCAGATTGGCGGGAAGTTCGATGCCGAGATGATCTTCCAGGTCCAGCTCGGCCTGAACCTTGTCGATGGGGTGGAGGCGGAGATCGCCATAACAATGGCTGGCGAGGGTCACCGGGACCTTGGCGTAGTGGCCCAGGGTGGCGATGACCAGGGCGGCGATTTCGTCGCGGGTGCGGATCATGGCGCCACCTCTTCCAGCTCGGTCTCGAAAGGCTTGACGATGAAATCCTCGCCGCCGCTGCCGATGGTGATTCCGGAGACGGTGATGGCCACCTCGGCCTCAACCAGCATCGCCTCCTTGTTGATTTCCTCCTTGACCCGCAGGAAACGGGTAAGCCCCAGACGCTTGAGCGCCTCGATCACTGTATCGATTCCACGGATCGTCACCTTGGGCGGCCGGACGCGCCACGCGATCTCACCGGCGGCGAAGCGATGGAACTTGACCTTGCCATCCCTGGTCAGGACGTCGCGGTGGCCCTCGGCATAGGTGTGCAGACCACGGGTCAGCGCCTCGATCTCGTCCTTGAACGGCTTGGCCTCGGCCTCGTGACGGGCCTTCACGGCAGCCAGCTCGTCGTTCATGGCGGTTTCGATCAGGGTGCGCTCGCGCTGGGAGGCACCCAGCTTGGCGACGAAATCATTGGCCTCTTCGACGGTCTGGGGGACCGGGAAGGTGGCGGCGGTGACTTTCAGGCGGGTGGCGGCTTTCGCCATGGTGGTGATCTCCTAAGGCTGAGGCGGGAAGAAGTTGCGGCTGATAAAGACCGGCGACACGGGGGTGGCGGCTTCGATCTCGGCCCTGGTCTGCCGCATTTCGACGACGGCGCCGCTGACGAAGCCGCAGGCGAAGATCAGGGCGAGAATCAGCGGCCTGCCCATGATCCATCCTCCTGGCAGGCGCGCCGGTATCCGCCCAGCGCCAGAACGGTGCAGACGTAGTCATTGTCCCGATTGACCACCGCCAGGATGGTGGCGCCCTGGATCTGGACGATGTGCACCTCGCCGCGGCGATCCCGGCGGGTCAGGACACTGTTGCCGGTGGCGATGTTGGCGCGGATGGTGTCGAGATCGGCGACGGTCAATTCCAGACCGTAGCGCTGACGGGCGCGGGTGATGGCGTGGGGCTCGATCATGGTCTCTCTCCCGCCGCGCCGACCCACTCGGCGGCATGGCGAATGAAGGAAGCGGGATTGCGGCGGGCATCGGCGCGGACCACCATGGTGAACTGCGCCACCAGCGCATCGGCCAGCCTCATGGCGGCGGCAGGTTCGGCATCTCCCAGATCGACAACCGGCAGATGGGCTTTCACCGCCTCCAGCAGGGCGTCCATGCTCCGGGTCAGCGCGAGGTCGCCCTTACGCATGCCGTCGATCTTGCGCAGGGCATGGATAACCGAGCTATGATCCCGGCCACCGAACTGCCGACCGATCCTCGCCGACGAATAGCCCAGGGCGGAGCGCATTACCCACATGGCGACCCAGCGGGGATGAGTGGCCATCTGTGTCTTGGATTCACCCTCCATCTCGGCGACGGAGACGCGATATTCGGCGGCGACCGCCAGCTTGATGCTGGTCGCGGGATTCATGCTTCACCCGCCCGGCCGGACATGAGGTGCGCCCTCATCTCCAACGCCCATGCGGTGGCCTCTGCCTCGTTGAACACCGCGACGAAACGCTGAATGGTCGCCAGATCCAGCGTTGCCCCATCGGGGAAACTGGCGAAGGTGTCGGCCAGCCCCGCCATGGTGGCGGACAGCGAAAGGGCACCGTCGGCCAGGCCTTCTTCCTGGAGCCGGGCCAGATCCCGCGCCCGCTCCATATTGCGGACGAAGATCCGCAGCTTGGCGAGGTCGTGGCGGGCGCAATCGGCTTCGACGCGGGGGACCAGCCATCCCTTGGCCTGGGCCAGCAGCTGGGTCAGCATGCCGGTGACAGTGGTGGCGGCGATGAAGGGGGAGGCGTTCATGCGGCACCTCCACCATTGACCGGGGTGTGCGGATAGGTGGCAGTGCCCTTGCGGCGGAACGGCAGCACATTGTCAGGTGGGGAGCTGGTGGTAGCCTGCGCCCTATCCAGCAATCCCTGTGCGATCAACCGGAGCCGCGCGAAATACAGGCTGGCCGCCGCGCATTGCTGTGCGTCCAGGGTTGCTCCATCCTTGTCGAAGAACTCCTGCCATGACGGCGCGCTCTTGAGGATGGCGCGGCAGGTCTCGGCCACGGCGGCGGCGAGTTGATCGTGGGTCATGATTTCCCTCCGGTGCGGGAGTG
>JAYTWE010000014.1:0-12245 GCA_043744055.1 Magnetospirillum sp. | reverse complement strand
CGTGTTTATCTGTGTTCATCTGTGTCTCATAAACCGAACGCTCGGGCACTCAAGGCTCGAAAGGAATACTGCTCATGAACTGGCTGACCAATTTCGTTCGACCCAGCCTGAAGGAAAAGCTCAAAGGCCTGGTGGCGCAAAAGGAAGTTCCCGATAATCTGTGGCACAAATGCCCAGGTTGCGGACATATGATCTTCCACCGCGATCTGGAAAAGGCCCTGAACGTCTGCCAGCATTGCGGCCATCATCTTCGCCTGACGGTAAAGAAGCGCCTGGGCATGCTGTTCGACGATGGCCATTACCAGCGGATCGAATTGCCCAAGGTTGCCGACGATCCCCTGAAGTTCAAGGATCAGAAGCGCTATTCCGACCGGCTGAAGGACACCCGCGCCAAGACCGGCGAGCATGACGCCATCGTGGTGGCTCATGGCCGTATGGGCGGCCTTAATGTGGTCATGGCTTGCTTCAACTTCGACTTCCAGGGCGGCTCCATGGGCATCGCCGTGGGCGAAGGCATCGTGGCGGCGGCCGAGCTGGCGGTGTTGCAAGATGCACCGCTGATCGTCATTCCCGCTTCGGGCGGTGCCCGGATGCAAGAAGGCATTTTGTCCTTGATGCAGATGGCGCGGACCACCGTGGCGGTGGATAAGGTCAAGGACAAGCGTCTGCCCTATATCGTGCTGCTGACCGATCCCACCACCGGCGGCGTTTCGGCCAGTTTCGCCATGTTGGGCGATATCGCCATCGCCGAGCCTGGCGCGGTGATCGGTTTTGCCGGTGCCCGTGTCATCGAAAGCACCATCCGTGAAAAGCTCCCCGAGGGATTCCAGAAGGCGGAATATCTGCTGGAACACGGCATGATCGACATGGTGGTGCCGCGCCGTGATCTGCGGGCAACTATGATCCGGGTGCTGTCGCTGTTGCGCAATCGTGCTCCCGCCGGAGAACTGGTGTCTCTGCCCATTGATACGCCCGACGAGGTGGAGACGGATTGATCGACGCGGTTCTTGACCGTCTGACCCGGCTGCATCCCAAGGTCATTGACCTGTCCTTGGACCGGGTGCTGCGGCTGCTGGAGGCTTTGGGCAATCCTCAGGCGAAGCTGCCTCCGGTAATCCATGTGGCGGGAACCAACGGCAAAGGGTCTACCGTGGCGACATTGCGCGCCATGGCCGAGGCGGCGGGCATGCGTGCCCATGTTTATACCTCGCCCCATCTGGTGCGGTTTGCCGAACGCATTCGCATCGCGGGGACTTTGCCGTCGGATGTCCAGCTTCTAACCCTGCTGGAAGAGGTGGAGGCCGCCAATGCGGGCAATCCCATCACCTTTTTCGAGATCACCACGGCGGCGGCTTTCCTGGCTTTTTCCCGCAGCCCGGCTGAAATCTGCATTCTGGAAACCGGGTTGGGCGGACGTCTGGACGCCACCAATGTGGTGGAGCGTCCGGCGCTGACCATTCTTACCCCCATCGCCATGGATCATCAGAACTTCCTGGGTGGCCGCATCGAGGCCATCGCCGCCGAGAAGGCCGGTATCATGAAGCGTGGCGTGGCTTGCGTCGTGGCCAAGCAGAACCGCAAGGTGGTCAAGGTGCTCGAAGCCCGCTCTTCCGAGCTGGGAGTGCCGCTGTTTTTGGAAGGCGCGGATTTCTTCGTGCGGACCAACCCGGATGGCGGCTTGATCTATCGGGGCAAGACGGTGGAGTGGACTCTGCCCGCTCCGGTTCTCGCGGGGAGCTTTCAGGCCCGGAACACGGCTTTGGCATTGGCCGCCATGGAGCGGTTGAGCCGGATTGAAACGCCACCCGTTTTCCCCGACTTTCCCGAAGGCGCCCTGGCGCTGGGCATCCGCTCGGTGGAATGGCCGGCGCGGCTCCAGCATCTGACCTGCGGCCCCTTAGTGGATCTGCTGCCGCCGGGTTGGGAGCTGTGGCTGGATGGTGGCCATAATCCCCATGCGGCGGAAGCCTTGGCACAGCATACCCGCACCTGGCGGGACAAGCCTCTGGGTGGTGTGTTCGGCATTCTCTCGACCAAGGATGTGGATGGCTATCTGGAGCCGCTGGCGGCGCGCTTTCACACCCTGCGGAGTGTGGCGATTCCCGGCGAGGCCGCCACTCTTTCGGCGGCGGATGCCGCTTGCGCCGCGACCCGGCATTTTTGCTTGGACGCCAAACCCGCCGATAATGTCGAAGAGGCCATCAAACAGCTTATAGATGTTGTTCCTGGCCCTGCCCGCATTCTTATTTGCGGCAGTCTGTACCTTGCCGGAACGATTCTTTCTAACCATGGGTGATAAGCCCTTGGTTTGGGAGTTGACATTGGGGTCGTGGTCCTCAATCTAGAAGGATTATGCCTTCCGCTACGGGCATGGGGTGGCCCTGCGGGCGTGGGGTGGATGGGGAGGGGCTTTATGATTGCGTGGCGCGACGCTATGTCCGTGGGCTCACCAGCCCTGGACGCGGACCATAAGAAATTGATCGAGCTGCTTAATCTGGCCGAGGAATGGGTCAGTCGTGAAAGCTGGCCGCAAGTCGGTGCAGTGATCGACGACCTGATGGCCTATGTGCGCGATCATTTTGCCCGCGAGGAAGCGGTTCAGGCCGCCATCAAATTTCCCGAGGCCGAGGCCCATAAAAAGCATCATGAAACCTTGACCATGAAGGCCAGGGTTTTGCACGACAAGTTCAAGGCCGCCACCACAGATGATTCCCGCAAGACTTGTGGAGCCGTGCTGATTAAAGTCCTGAACGAATGGCTGATCGACCATATCTTAAAGCAAGATATGAAGTTTAAGCCGCTGATCCCTAAAAAGGTGCCGCCTCCCGCACCATTGCCGGGTTCGGAACTTCAAACTGGGTTGCCGCAACAGTCCGAGGCGGAAATACTGGCGGAGCGCAAGGCAAGGCGTGAAGCCCGCGAAAAAGATGTTGAATACGAGTTGCCGCCCAATCTGGCTCATTTGCTCAAGCATATCGAATATGCGGTGCCGGAACTGCCGCCGCCTGCCAAGGGCTTCGAGAGCTTCGAGAAGTTCTGCGAGGCTGCGATCTGCCGGCGGGTGGACAAGGTCCTGATCTTCTTTCAGCGCCATAATCCGGCACTGACCTTGGAATTACCGCCCTTCTTTCTGGCTTCGCCCGAATTCGCCGAGAAATTCCGTCAAGCCATCGCCAAATTCATTGTCCCCACCATTTGGGAAAGCCGCCAGATTCGGCTGCTGGCCACCAGCTTCAACTGGGCGGAAGAAGACACCGACAGCTTCTGGGAGCACATCACCCGCCCGCTGGAGCAATGCATCTTGCAGGGCTGGATTCAGGGTTGGGATGACCTGAAGCTGGTGGAAACCAAAAAAGACGGTGCTCGGGTATTTCAGGTTAAAGACAATACCAAGGCGTTGCGCGAGATGCTGACGCCGTCAAGTCCCTCGGCATTCGACATCCCCAAGATCACCAATCGCGAGATCGAGACTTTTAAATCGTTGCTCGATCCGGCCAATGACTGGTCGGAGTATCTGAACCGCGCCTGGCGCAGCTGCCATGATCTTTACGAGCAAGAAAAAGACCCTCGGATCTTTCAGCAGAAAGCCCGTGAAGGCGCGTTCCGCGATAATCTTCTCAACGCTTTCAACAAGTTCCCACCGGAATGGGTGGATTTCCTGGTTCTGGCTTGCCACCGGGTGTTCCCGCGTATCACCACCGCATTTCTGGAAAACTTCGCCCGCAATCTTGGCCGGACCGAAGCCGAGCGCGAGGCGCATATCCCCTACACCATCCGCTATCTCCGCCAAGCACGGGAAAATCCCGACATCTTCGACCGTGAGCGTTACGAGGAAAGCGAGTGGCAGGCTCAGGTAAAGGAACTCAGCGACTATCTGGCCAACCGGCCGAAGAAGGAATAGGCGATAGTCTTAAGCGTACCTATCCGGTTGAGGCAGACACCCACTACATATAGGGGCGACACACTCACCGTTGAACGACTGGGATGTGCCAGGAGCGGACTTGCTGGTTTGGGGGGGGGCGGTAAAGCGAACCGCTTATCTAAGTGCAGTATCGCCGGATCACACCGGATCCGGGGGTGGTGCCTCATTTTCCATAACATATTGGGGGCAGTGCAGCAATAAATGCCGCATCGCTCTTGATATCCGACGCGAAGCGATTCATCATCCGGATTAACTAAGCATCGTAGGCGTGCCGCCCCATGACAGCCATCATTGTGTCTCCAGCCGCCGCCGAACAATCCCAGGTTAACCCGAGTAAACCTGAGCTTTTTTTCGGTCTCGTTGGTGCAGCTGGAACTGATCTCGCAGCGGTCCAGGAATCATTGGAGCAAGTGCTTCGCGGCGTGGGGTACATGCCCGAACCCTTGAAGCTGAGCGAGCTCCTGGCCGACGCGAATCCGGGTTTCAAAGTTAGTGCGAATGAAGACGAACGAATTCAATGCCTAATGAAACTGGGCGATGATTTTAGAGAGACAACAATTAAGCGTGCAGATGCCATCGCACTGTTGGCAGTAGCTGCCGTTCGGCAAAAACGTGACGAAAAGAATGGCAGCCCACAGCACGTTATGAATGGAACTGCATTTATATTTAATTCACTAAAGCACCCAGAGGAGGTTTCCCGATTCCGCAGGCTTTATGGGGAATCTTTCTTCTTAATTGGTGCGTATTGCCCAGCAGATCAGCGGGTTACGAACTTAACGAAGAGGATTGCCAAGTCACATCGGTCTATGGAAGAAGGGCGCTTCAAGACGGCAGCAAAGACCATTATAGAAACAGACCAAAAGCGCTCCGGGACAAATTTTGGGCAAGATGTCAGGGGAACTTTTCCGCTTTCTGATGTGTTCGTTTCTGATAAGGATGGCGGGCGAGAGCAAATAAGGAGATTTGTTGAGCTTCTTTTTGGCAACCCGTTCATTACCCCAGGCGTTGATGAACAGGGAATGTTTCATGCGAAGGCAGCAGCTCTTCGCTCCTCTGATTTGTCTCGGCAGGTTGGCGCACTTATTGCGACAAGAAGGGGCGAATTTATTTCGGCGGGATGTAATGAAGTGCCTGCGGCAGGGGGCGGCTCCGTTTGGGAGGGAGATGCGGTAGATGATCGAGACTTTCGGCATGGGCGTGACGCAAATGCCGTAATGAAGCACGAGATAATTGCTGAGGTATTTGATGTTCTAAAACAAAATAACTGGATATCAGATGATGTATCTAGTTTTGATCCGAAGAAATTTGCAGATTTAGCCTTGGATGGGGACAAAGGCAATCTAAATCTAAAGGATACAAGGATCGCTAGCCTCATTGAGTTTGGCCGAATTGTTCATGCGGAGATGTCTGCAATTACAGAAGCGGCTCGCCGAGGCATTCCTGTCAAAGGGGAAACTCTCTACTGCACTACATTCCCCTGCCATATGTGCGCTAGGCATATAATTTCATCCGGCATAAGCCGAGTTGTTTACATCGAGCCATACCCAAAGAGCATGACTAAAGAGCTCTACAAGAAGGCGGTTCGAGTTGAAGGCGATAAACACGCAGCCTCAAATGCGGTTGACTTCGAGCCATTTCTTGGAATTTCCCCATCAATATACTTCAAACTTTTTGCGATGCCCGACAGGAAAGATAAGAAGGGCTATGCCATAAATTGGATTGCAACAAATTCAACCCCAAGGTTTGTGAATAAATCGGCGCAATACATCCCCGTTGAAGAGGGGTTGCTCGAATATTTAGATGTTCAAAAGCAAAATCAGAAGAACGCTCTGACGGGAGAGACCAATGAACAATCCAATGTGGCTCAGCATACAACTAGAGAAGGCGAAGCAGGAATTTGAAAAGAGGCCGGATTGGCAGAAGGAAGCAATTCGGGAGGAAGTGAAAAGCGCACAGCCTCGCGAAACAAACGAAAGAAATTATGACCTAGCGAGTGCCGGAAAGTAATTTGTTTGTGGAGCGCCGGTATTATGGCGCTCCATTTTTATATTACTAGCAATATCTACGCCTCAAAGGTCGGCGCCTGATATCCTGGATAAGGGGTTACGCTCCGCCCCTTCCGGGGGTTCTGCAGCAAGCCGTCTACTTTTGAACACCAGCGCTACTCCTCAGAACGTCCCCCATGGGCGCAATCCGGCCATTAGGTGCAAGCGGAACCAATGACCGCTCCGGGTCATCTGCTGTCGATTGGGCTGCGCGATGCGGTTCCACGCCAGGCCCCCATATAGTGGGTGTCTGCGTTAACCGGATAGGCACGGACTTAAGGTCCCTTGACCCATTCCTAATATACCAATGGGATCAAAGGGCCTTGGCCCTTTGCGGGTTTGGGCAGAGCCCATAGTCTTTCGGCGATGGAAGATATTATCCCTCTATCTGCCATAGACGTCTTCCAGCCGGACGATATCGTCTTCGCCCACATATTCGCCCGACTGAACCTCGATCAGGCGCAGGGGCATCTTGCCGGGGTTTTCCAGTCGATGGGGAGTCCCGGCGGGAATGAAGGTGGATTCGTTTTCCCGCAAAACAAAGGATGTCTCGCCACAGGTCACCATGGCGGTTCCCTTGACCACGACCCAGTGTTCCGAGCGATGCCAGTGCTTTTGCAAGGATAGTTTCGCACCCGGATCGACATGGATATGCTTCACCTTGAAGCGGTCTCCTTGTTCGATGGTCTGGAACCAACCCCAAGGACGCCAGCCGCGACTGCCTTGAGTCGCCTCGCTGCGGCCTTCGCGCTTCAAGGCCTCGACCACCGCCTTGATCTCCTGGTCGCGGCTTTTATCGGCCACCAGGACGGCGTCGTCGGTGGCGATGACCACCAGATCGTGAAGACCCACCGTGGCGACCAGATGATCTTGGCTGCGCAGATAGCAGTTGGTGGTGTCGATGGCCAGAACATCGCCCATGATCGCATTGCCCGAGGCATCGCGGGGTGATTCCTGCCACAGCGCTGAATACGAGCCGATATCGGACCAGCCCATATCCACCGGTACCACCGCCACTTTGTCGGAATGCTCCATGACGGCATAGTCGATGGACTGGCCCTTGAGACCGGCAAAGGTCTCGTCATCCAGGCGGAAGAAGAACAGATCGGTACGGCCTTTGGCCAAAGCGCTACGGCAGCCTTCGGCCATACCGGGGGCGTGAATGTCCAGCTCGGACAAGAACAGCCTTACGGGCAGCAGGAAGATGCCGCTGTTCCAGGTGTAATCGCCCGAGGCCACATAGGATTCGGCAGTGGCGAGATCGGGCTTTTCCACGAAACGTTCGACCTTAAAGCCGCCGCCCAGGGTTTCTCCCGCCTTGATATAGCCATAGCCGGTATTAGGCCCGGTGGGCTGGATGCCGAAGGTCACCATATACCCCGCTTCGGCCAAGGGAGTCGCCACCTGGACGGCACGGCGAAAAGCCTCGGAATCGGCGATCTGATGATCGGACGGCATCAGCAGCATCAGGGCATCGGGATCGGATTCGGCCAGCATCAGGGCGGCGACCGCCGCTGCTGGGGCGGTGTTGCGTCCCACGGGTTCGATGACCACGGCGCGGGGGTCAAGCCCCACTTCGCGCAATTGCTCGGCGACGATGAAGCGGTGCTCGTGATTGCACACGACGACGGGGGAATTTCCGATGCGCAGCGCGGTTTCTTGCAACAAAGTGCGCTCGCCGGTCAGCCGCAACAGCTGCTTGGGCATCAATTCGCGTGACAGCGGCCACAATCGAGTACCAGCACCACCAGAGAGGATGACCGGAATCAGACGGGTCATGGCTTCAGTCCCTCAATCGCCGGGCACCCACATCCGTGGGTTTGGCTCCTCCGCTGCGCTCCGGGGCGCTCAACGCGCCCGCACTCGCGATGCTCGCTCATATGCTATTCTCCCGATTCCGCCACCACTGGGCGGTTAGGCCAAGGCCGTACTCCAAGCTGTCGGGAGGTGTCCAGCCGATTGTGTCGGTGATGGCCGATAAATCTACGTCCAGCGATGAGGTCAGGCGCTGTACCGCCGCTGATTTGCCGATCAGGCGACCGGCCAGACGCATTAAGCCAGTTGGAATGGGCAGCAGTCGGGCGGGGCGGTTTAAAGCGGTGGCCAGCAGCCGGACCAGTCGGGCGGTGGACACTGTTTCGCTATCGCACAGAGTGAAAACCCGGAAGCAGCCCAAGGCAGGTGGGGCTTCTAGGCAAGCCCGCACCGCATCGGTCAGGTTATCCACCCCGATCAAGGACCGGCGATTATCCACCAGCCCCAGGGGCAGCGGAACGCCGCGATCAACCAGAGAGATCAGTGAGCGAAAATTACCCTTCACGCCCGGCCCATAGACCAGCGGAGGCCGCAATACGGTCACTCCCATGCCGGTTCGGGTGGCGATTTCGGCCAAGCCCTGTTCCGCCTCCAGTTTGGAGATGCCATAGGCATCCACCGGGTCCGCCCGGTCAGGACCAAAGGGAGTCCCGAAGGTCTCCTCGCCATTGGCCTTGATGCTGCTCATGAAGACCAGATGCCGACATCCGGCATTAGCCGCCTGTTCCGCCAGAGTCAGGGTTCCTGCCACATTGGCGGCGCGGAACTCGGCCAGGGGATCATGGGAGCGGTCGTGCATCACGTGGACGCGGGCGGCCAGATGCACCACGGTCTCGCAGCCCGCCACGGCCTCGGCCCAATGGGTATCAGGCGCCAGCCCGGTGACATTGCGCGGCTCGACTCCTGGGGGGAGCTGGGCCTTGGGCCGCACCGCGCCGATTACGCCATGACCAAGCCCCAGCAGCCTTTGGCACAGCGGCCGTCCGACAAAGCCATTGGCTCCGGTCACGAGAATTTTCATGGCCGAGCCCATTGACGGAGTAGGGTCAGCAGCCCCGCCACGACCATCAGCGCCAAGATGGAACCGGTAACTGCCCAGCCTTGGGCTGCCAAAATGGCGCAGCCGATCAGCAAAACATTGCCGCCGAGAATAGCGCTGGAAACCTGAGAATGGCTTTTGCCGCCCTGGATCGCGCGTTGATAGAAGTGGCGCTTATGGGGCTGCCAGATTTTCTCGCCGTCTTTCATTCGCCACAGCAAGGTGATGGAGGCATCGGCGATGTAATAGCCCGGTAGGATCAGGGCGGCGGTTAGATTCCCCTGCCCTGCCAGCTGAATCAGGAGACCGCCGAGGACGAAGCCCAGGGGAATACTGCCGGAATCTCCTAGAAAGATTCGGGCCGGGTGCCAGTTCCAGACGAGGAAGCCCAGACCGGCGGCAGCGACCACCAGGGCCTGGGGAGCCAGCAAACCGCTGACCAGGGCGATTCCTAAGCCCAGGCAGGTGGTTTCAACCCCGGTGATCCCGTCGATTCCGTCCATGAAATTGTAGAGATTGACGAACCACAGCCAGCCCAGTCCGACCGCCAGACGGTCGGCCCACAGCGGCAGCAAGCCGGAAAAGGCCATGATCTGGGGCTCCAACCCCAACAGATAGGCGGCGATGACGGCGGCTTGCAGTAAAAATCGGGGAAGCGGCGGCAGACCGCGCCGATCATCGAGCCACGACACCGCCATCAAGATCAGCGCACCCGCCGCTAAGACGGTGACATAGCCGGGGACGGCAAAAGCGACCAGCACCAGGGCGGCGGCCATGACCGGAGTGACCGCCAGTCCGCCGCCGCGTG
Source organism: Magnetospirillum sp. (assembly GCA_043744055.1). Taxonomy (GTDB): domain Bacteria; phylum Pseudomonadota; class Alphaproteobacteria; order Rhodospirillales; family Magnetospirillaceae; genus Phaeospirillum. The sequence continues at coordinate 2,616 of JAYTWE010000014.1, read as the reverse complement.
GGGTTGGGAAAGTGTGGCTGGACCGTTCATTGGGATGATCGAGAATGTCTTGGTGGTGCAGCCAGGCCAGAACACCCCGTGTCGCCGCCACGCTGGCCGCCAATGTGGCGAGTGCGGCGGGAATGGCGATGGTCCAGGGCTGGCCGGATTCCACGGCTTATTCCCTCAGGCTCACTCGCCGCCCATCGCGCAAGGAGTCCAGCACGGCGATGGTGGCAAGGCTGGTTTCCAGCAATTCGGCTTCGTTGGCTGGGGCTTGTCCTCCGGTGGAGACGGCGCGGACGAAGGAGTCCAGCTCGGCCCGGTGGCCCTTGTCTTGGCCCAGGGATTTTTCCACCTTGGTGCGTCCACCCGATGTGATGGATAAGGTTAGAAAATTATCGATGGCGACAACCGTTCCGCCAGCGAAACACTCGAACCGCTCCTTGCTGGCCGAGGTGTCGCCTTGGGCGGTGTAGATGATGGTGGCCAGTGAACCGTCGGCGAAAGTCAGCGAGACCGACAGATCATCACAGCCGCCATGGGTGACTTTGGCGGCATCGGCGAGAACGGTCAGGATGGGGGACCCCACCAGGGCGCGGGCCAGATCGACGAAGTGGCACAGCTCGCCCAAGATACGGCCGCCGCCTTCTTCCGCCGCATTGATCCAGCTTTCCGCGGGCAGCGCCCCGGCATTGATGCGCAGGGCCAGAACCTTCGGCCCGGCATGGCGGGCCAGATGGTCGCGGGCTTTGATGGTCATGGGGGCGAAACGGCGGTTGAAGCCCACCAGGAAGAATCCGGCCGAGGCGGCGCGCGCCTCTTCCACTTGGATCAGCTGGGCGCGGTCCAGGGCCAACGGCTTTTCCACCAGCACCGATTTCCCGGCAGCCAGACAGCGGGCGGTCATCTCCGCATGATTGCCGTGGCGGGTGGCCACCAGCACCGCATTGATGGCGGGATCATTCAGAATGTCTTGGGCATCGGTCACCGCATGGGTGAAGCCGAAAGTCTGCTGCCCATGCTCGGCGGTGGCGCCGCGCTGGGTGCAGATGGTCCGCATTTCCAGATTGGGGAGGCGCGACAGTTCGGGTAAGAGGATTGTGCGGGCGAAATTCCCGGCTCCGATAACGCCCAAGACGCATTTGCCGCTGCTTGCGGCCTTGGCGGCGGCGAATGTCTTGGGGATAGCCGGTTTTGGCGCGTCTTGATAACACAGAACCACGCCCAGATGGGGCTCGGCGCCTCCGGTGACCAGAGCGTAAGCGCTTTCGGCTTTTTCGAAGTCGAAACGATGAGTGATGAGGGCTCCCACATCCAAGCGGCGTGTCAGGGACGGGCTCATTAAGCGGACGCATTCGCGCAGATTCTCGGTCTCGGTCCAGCGGACCCAGCCAGCGGGATATTTAACGCCGCGCGACTCGAAATCTTCGTCATAGCGGCCCGGCCCATAGGAGCGCGACACGGTCAGCGTCAGCTCCTTTTTCATATAGGCGGCATAGTCGAACGTGGTTCCGGTCTTGCCCACCAGAACGACCTTGGCGCGGTCGCGCGCCAGTTCGGCCGCCAGTTCCAGCGGAGACGAGGATTCGGTGGCCGCCGCGATGACGATGGAATCGCAGCCCAGGCCACCCGACAGGGCGGCGGCGGCCTCGACAAGGCCGGGCTCATTCAAAATCCAGGTCAGTTCGGCTCCCATGGCCTTGGCCAGGACCAGCCGTTGCGGATTCGTATCTATTGCGATAACCCGCGCACCTTGCAAACTGAGCAGTTGGACCGCCAACTGGCCGATCAGCCCGACCCCCATGACCGCGACCACATCGCCCAGTTGAGCGCAAGCGGTCCGCACGCCGGCTAAGGCGATGGCGCCGCAGGTGCCGAAGGCGGCTTCCTCGTCGCTGACATCATCGGGAATGGGCGCCACCAGATTGCGCGGCACCACATTCAGTTCGGCGTGATTGGCCAGACCGGCTCCGGCCATGGCGACTCTTTGTCCGACCCGGTAGAGCCCTTCTAAGCCGGAACCCACCTCGACCACCCGCCCGGCGGCGGAATAGCCCAGCGGCAGCGGCTCGTCGAGCCGCGCCATCACCGTCTTGAAGGTGGAGATCAAGCCGTCGCGCCGGGCCTTGTCGATGACTTTGCGCACCAGATCGGGGCGAGCGGAGGCCTTGCCCGCCAGACTCTTCTTGGCGAAGTCGATGACCATGCGCTCGGTACCGGCGCTGATAAGCGACGCCTTGGTCGCTACCAGCAGATGGCCCGAGCGGACTCGCGGTTCAGGAACGTCCCGCAGGGAGAGTTTGCCGGATTTGGCACTTTGGATGACTTGTTTCATGGGGACTTTCTTAGCGCGAATTCGTCATGGCGTCGAGCCAACCGCAAAGGCTTCCGGTGGCTTTCCATGGATTTTGGTTTGCCACATGCGGTCATAGGCGGTTTCCAGCTGGCGGGTGAAGGCCTCCATCTGGAACAGCGGAGCGGATGTCCGGGCGGCATTCAATCTTTGGTGCAGCTCTGTCAGCCGGGGGCGGTCGAGCGCCAATTCCAGGGCCAAGGCTTCGTAGTGGTCCAGGGACGATGTGGTTAATTCGGGCAATCCCACCGATTGAACCAGACGCGCCGCCACTCGGCCGG
>JAYTWE010000013.1:0-2372 GCA_043744055.1 Magnetospirillum sp. | reverse complement strand
CACCGGCCACCCCACCTGAGCGACATTACGGTGCCTGTTGACCAGGGCGTCATCCATGGATATTCCGACGCTGACCACCAAGGGCCAAGCCAAGGTGGTCCGGTAGGAGGTAATCCGCAAGATTCCATCATCATCCGAATCGATGAACCCGCCCATTTCCGCAGTCTTCAAGTGGGTCTTAAACAAAGGCAAATCAGCTGAAAGCGTCATGGGGAAACGACCATTCAATCCGGCCCCCGCCAACAAGACGCCATCGAATCGCCACAGCTGAACCCGTGCGTGGGAATCCTGCTCGATTTCGTGAAAGATCATCTGGAAATGTTCGGGATTGATGGCCGCAACCACCAAAGCGGCAATGGAGCCATCGGGATTACGAATGGCGCTACTGACCGGAATCAGGCTTTGCCCCGCCGCCATTACCCCGCCACCGATGAAACGCCCCTCCACCGGCAAGCCAATCACCAATGCTCGTGGCACTTGCTTCAGATCATCAATGGTCGCCCCGATATCCATTCGGCGACCGGTTGCCAGACCAGCACTGTCGAACCGCACCATGCCGTCAGAGGCCACCACCAGAATTTGGCGCAGATGCGGAGCAAGGCGGAGACGTTGCGTGATGGATGACGCCAATCCCGTATCCGAACCGGATTGATCCGCTTCACGGACCAGATCAGCCACCGATGATAAGGTAACTTCAAGGGAGTTAATGGAACGCGCCACGGAATCCGTCAGCGCCCGCGTCAGGCTGGCGGTAATATTACCCGCCGCAGCGACAGCCTCTTGGCGTCCCGCCCACAATGCCGTCCAGGTGGCAATTCCCACCGCCAGCGCTACGCCAATTCCGAAGAGCGCCACGAAGCGGACCAAAGCCGTAGAATAGAGCGGTCGCACAGAGACACTGCCCAGCACATTGCTGCCGCCATGCTTCGATGATGCGAACATGGGTCGAGAATACCTTCCATGCATGATCTCGTTCCAATAACATATAACCATTGTATCGGGAGGGAAAAATGAAACGAGCCGCCTTTTTTATCGCTGTATTTTTTATGAATGTTTCGCTCGGACAGGCAGCGGACCCCAGCCGCCTGGATAAAATCCATAAGACTGGAGAGGTCCGAGTCTGTATCTGGCCCGACTATTACTCCATCTCCTATCGCAACACCCGCACCGGTCAACTGGAAGGGATCGACATTGATATGGCCAAAGAGTTGGCCAAGGATCTGAAGGTCAATGTCCAGTTCGTGGATAGTTCATTCAAGACCCTCATCAATGACCTTGTGTCCGATCGCTGCGACGTCTCCATGCATGGCGTCGCCATCACGCCCGCGCGTCTGGAAAAGTTGGTTTTCACCCGCCCCCATCTGCGCAGCGGCATCTACGCCATCACCACCAAGACCCATCCTGCCGTAAAGACTTGGGCCGACATAGACCAGGGCGGCGTGGTGGTGGCGGCCGCCAGCGGCACTTATATGGTCGATGTCATGAAGGCGGAATTGAAGCGAGCAAAGCTGCTTGAGGTCGCCACGCCCGAAGCCCGCGAACAAGAAGTCATGAGCGGGCGGGCAGATCTGTTCGTCACCGACTATCCCTATAGCCGCAAGATGCTGGCCCGCCACGACTGGGCCAAGCTGTTGGAACCGCCGGTTCCGCTGGCTCCCAGCGACTATGCCTATGCCATGGCGCCGGGTGACGAGCCCTGGCTGGCGGCCATGGAAACCTTCGTCGCCCGTGCCAAGCTGGACGGCCGGTTGATGGCGGCGGCCAAGGCCAACGGGTTAGACGCTATCGTCGTGTTAAAATAAGACGCCCACGCCCCGAAGGCGTTCGACCAATTCCGCTTCCTTGTCGGCAGGAAGCTCCGTCAAGGGGGGGCGCACCCGCCGCCAGCCGGAATCATTGGTCCGCAGCGCGGTGACGGCTTTCAGCGCGGCGATAAGAGGCATTCCCTCCATCACGGTGCGAAAAGCCTCCATATCCTTTTGCAGCGCTTCCGCCTCGGGCTCGGCCCAGCGCCGGAACAGATCCAGCATGGCCGGGCCATGGATATTGGCATTGGCACTGATACATCCCGCTCCACCGGCCCGCATCACCGGCAAGATCAGCCGCTCGGTTCCGGCGAAGACTCCAAAGCCAGGGAAGCGGCGGCACATGGCCTCCATATTGGAGAACTCGCCCGACGAGTCCTTCGCCCCGACCACAATGCCTGGATAAGCCACCAGCAACCGCTCGATCAGGGACAAGGTGATGGGGATCTGGCTCTGCTGCGGGAAATGGTAGAGATAGACCCGCAGACGCGGATCACCCACCCGTTCGATGGTCTCGGCGAAAGAGCGGAACAGACCGTCCTCGGAGACTCCCTTGTAATAAAACGG
>JAYTWE010000012.1:0-4140 GCA_043744055.1 Magnetospirillum sp. | reverse complement strand
GCAGCTTCTTTCGGCGGTGGATGGCTACGACCACCTCACCACCTTTCTCAAGACCGTTCTTACCGCCGCCGATGACCAAAGCAAGACCGTCGCCAACCTGATCTTACAGGCGGCGGGCAATATCCAATTCCAAGACATTATCCGCCAGCAGATGGAACACGTGACCGCCGCCCTGTCAAAATTGGACGACTTCAACCGGCAACTGGGCGCCAGCCTGGGCGATCTACAGGGAAGCGAGGCCATCGCCACAGTGAACGAGCAACTGGAAGCTATGCTGTCCAGCTATGTGATGCGCGCCCAACGCTCCATCCATGCCGAAGTCACCGGTCAGGCCGTGACGGCGACCGCATCGGATGATATCGAGCTGTTCTGAACAATCCAAGAATCCGAAAACGAATGCGGGCTCCGCCCAACCCCGCAAAGGGCCAAGGCCCTTTGATCCCATTGGTTTATTAGGAATGAGGTCAAGGAGATAAGTCTCCTTGCGGGTGAAGGGCAGAGCCCTCATTCTTTCTGGTTTTCTATATAAAGCTTAAGACTCGGCGGCAACCAGAAGAAGGTCGCCACAGCCTACGGCGCGATCCTTGCCGTTCTGCTTGGCGGAATACATGCGCTGATCCGCCTTCTCCACCAATTCCGTCCAGGTTTCAATTCCGTCCAGCAGCCGCTCCGCCACACCGATGGATGCGGTCAAGGGCTTACCGTCGGGACGAATGCCGAACCCGGCTTGGCGCATGCGGCTGACCGCCATCATGGCCCCGGACGGATCGGTATGGGGCATGACCACCAAGAATTCCTCGCCCCCCCAACGGACTAAGATATCACCGCGCCGCAGGATCTTGCGTAGGGCGCCCGAGGCCATGCGCAATGCGTTATCGCCCTCTTCATGCCCATATTTGTCATTGATGGACTTGAAGTTATCGAGGTCGATGAAAGCCAGCGCCAAAGCACTCTGAGACCGCATTGCGGACACAAATTGCTGGGCCAGCATCTCCTCGCCCACCCGGCGGTTATAGGCGCGCGTCAGGCCGTCATGGGAGGATTGATCCACCAGCTGGCTCATGAAATGAAGCTGGCTCATTCCCGCCAGGGTCGAAACCGATGCCAGCAGCAACAACAGCCACTGCGCCCCCAGATGAGACGCGAAGGGCAAAAGCTGATAGCCGAGAACACCGGTCAAAAAATATGCTCCCACCAGGGGAAGGCCCAGTAACGCACCTTCCAGCGCGGTGATGGGAAAGACCGAAAGCCCCGCCACCATGACGAAAGGCAGGAAAGCATAACCGGCGGCGATCACCTGCTGCGCCGGATCGGTAATGGCGAACTGCCCCAGCAAAGGATGGCTGATCAGAAAGAAAACGGTGGGAATCACCAAAAGCCAAGCCATACCCCATCGCGCCAGGGCCACACTGTCGGACCCACGAAATGACAAAGCCAGAATGGCGAATGCGATACAGGCAAGAACCCGCAACGCAGCCAGATACATGGCCAGAGCCGTTTCGAAAATGATGAGGTCGACAGGAATCCACAAGGGCGTGAGAACGGCAAAAGTCGCGGCCACCAATCGAACGCGGGACAGAATCAGCAATGCCCGCCGTCGTTGCACAAAGGCAGACTGCCGAGTGGGAAGGAAAAGATCGAAAATCTCCCCCATGGTCATGCCCGAAAACACGACGGCGAGGACTTTCTTTATAAACGCTTTGATAACAAGCACCTGGGTGCTTCCTTTTGACCATAATGAACTGCGGGTGACCGTAATCCCTGCCTGAAATCGTTGCAAGCGAAAGAACGGTTCCAGGGCAATCGGCTTCACCCGATTGCCCTTGTGGATCGGAAGATTGACGACAGGCCCCTTAATTCGGTATTACAATACCAGATTAACGGCTGTCATTTTGTTAAGGCTCAAGAAATCCCATGCCCGAAAAGCGCAAAGCCCAGGTTTTGGCGGAGAAAGTCTCTGCGGCCATTACCGAACGCGATGCCGCCGCCCGCTTTCTAGGGATCGCGGTGGATGATGTCGGGCCGGGCCATGCCCGCCTGTCCATGACCGTGACCGAGACCATGTTGAACGGGGTTGCCACCTGCCATGGCGGCTTCACCTTTGCCCTGGCCGATACCGCCTTTGCCCATGCCTGCAACTCATCGAACCGAGCCGCCGTGGCAACCTCTTGCTCCATCACCTATCCCAGTGCCGGAAAGCTGGGCGACCGCCTGAGCGCCCAATGCCAAGAGGTCCACGTCAAGGGCCGCACGGGAATTTACGACTGCACCGTCACCAATCAGGATGGGGAAGTGGTGGCACTGTTCCGTGGACAGTCCCGCACCATCCGGGGCCATTTCGTCGAAGGAAATGACTGATGTTCGAAGCGCTCATCTGTGATGCCATCCGCACTCCCATCGGCCGCTACGGCGGCGTTCTGTCTGGCGTGCGCACCGACGATCTTGCCGCCCACCCCATCAAGGCGTTGATGGAACGCAATCCGGGGTTGGATTGGTCCTTGCTGGACGAAGTGATCTATGGCTGCGCCAATCAAGCGGGCGAGGACAATCGTAATGTGGCCCGCATGGCCGCCCTGCTGGCGGGTCTGCCCATGGATGTGGGCGGGACCACTTTGAACCGCCTGTGCGGCTCGGGCATGGATGCCGTGGGCTATGCCGCGCGCTCGATCATGACCGGCGAAGCCGCCCTGACCATCGCGGGCGGTGTAGAAAGCATGAGCCGCGCTCCCATGGTTATGCCCAAGGCCGACAGCGCCTTTTCCCGCGATGCCCGGATTTTCGACACCACCATCGGCTGGCGCTTTGTCAATCCGCTGATGGACAAGCAATACGGCACGGATTCCATGCCGGAAACCGCCGAGAATGTGGCGGCTGAATTCGCCATTTCCCGCGAGGACCAAGATGCCTTCGCCCTGGCCAGTCAGGCCAAGGCCTCGGCCGCCCAAGCCAATGGCCGCCTTGCCAAAGAAATCACCCCGGTGACCATTCCCGGCCGCAAGGGTGAAAGCACCGTCATCGACAAGGACGAACATCCCCGCGCCACCACCTTGGAAGCGCTGGCCAAGCTGAGGGCGCCGTTCCGCGCCGGGGGCTCCATCACCGCCGGCAATGCCAGCGGCGTCAATGACGGAGCCTGTGCCTTGTTGCTGGCGTCCCGCCAGATGGCCGAGCGCCTGGGCCTGACCCCCATGGCCAAGATCGTGGGCATGGCCTCCGCCGGGGTGCCGCCGCGTATCATGGGAATCGGACCGGTCCCGGCAAGCAAGAAGCTGCTGGCCCGCCTGGGGCTCACAATGGCTGATATGGATCTGATCGAGTTCAACGAAGCCTTCGCCGCCCAGGCCTTGGCCTGCACCCGTCAATTGGGCATTGCCGACGATGACGCACGGCTGAACCCCAATGGTGGAGCCATCGCGCTGGGCCATCCGCTGGGCATGACCGGTGCGCGGCTCATCACCACCGCCGCCTATCAGCTTCAGATCACCGGCGCCAAGCGGGCCTTGGCCTCCATGTGCATCGGCGTCGGCCAAGGCATCGCCATGGTAATCGAGCGCGCTTAAATCTTACGACGAAGGCCCCGGCAGAGGGCCTCGCCATTTCGGGAGGGTACCATGTCAAAATCCGTTAATCGGCGTATCCCGCCATCCAAAGACCTGCTCGATCCCATCGAATACGCCAGCCGCGACGAGATCACCGCGTTGCAGACCAGCCGTATGAAATGGTCGCTGACCCACGCCTACAACAATGTCGAACACTACCGTAAAAAGTGCCAGGACAAGGGAATCACGCCCGACGATTTCAAGGAATTGAAGGATCTGGCCAAGTTCCCCTTCACCACCAAAACCGATCTGCGCGACACCTACCCCTTCGGCATGTTCGCGGTGCCCATGGACCAGGTGGTGCGGGTGCACGCCTCCTCAGGCACTACCGGCAAGCCCACCGTGGTCGGCTATACCGCGCGGGACATCAAGACCTGGGCCGATGTCGTGGCCCGCTCGATTCGCGCGGCCGGTGGGCGGAAGGGCGACATGGTGCACGTCGCCTACGGATACGGGCTCTTTACCGGCGGGCTCGGCGCCCACTATGGCGCGGAGCGGCTCGGCTGCACGGTCGTGCCGATGTCGGGCGGCCAGACCGACA
>JAYTWE010000011.1:0-7235 GCA_043744055.1 Magnetospirillum sp. | reverse complement strand
CGCCAATCCTTGGCCCAGATAATAGTCAATCAGCTGCGCCACGGCTTCGGTATCGGTATCGCTTTCAAACACATGGCCGAGCTCGGTCAGTTCGGTCTTCAGCTGCTGGAAATTCTCGATGATGCCGTTATGGACCACGGCGACGCGCTTGGTGGCGTGGGGATGGGCGTTGCGCTCGTTGGGACCGCCATGGGTGGCCCAGCGGGTGTGACCGATGCCGATGCCGCCGGGAACCGGCTTTTCCACCAGGAGAGTGGCGAGATTGGCAAGCTTGCCCTCGGCGCGGCGGCGTTCGATCTTGCCGTCCACCAAGGTGGCGATTCCGGCACTGTCATAGCCGCGATATTCCAGGCGCTTGAGCCCTTCCACCAGCAGCGGTGCGACTTCTTGTTTGCCGATGATTCCGACGATGCCGCACATGCCCGCTTACCCTTCCTTCTTCGCCCGCTGTTGCTTGCGGAAGCGATCCGCCCAACCCTGGAGTTCCATCTGGGAACCGCGCGCCACGGCCAATGCACCGGGGCTGACATCCTTGGTGATGACCGATCCGGCTCCGATGACCGCGCCGTCGCCGATGGTGACCGGAGCGACCAAGGCGGAGTTGGAGCCGATGAAGGCTCCCTTGCCGATCTGGGTGAAGGACTTGTTGAAGCCGTCGTAATTGCAGGTGATGGTTCCCGCGCCCACATTGGCGCCGGCTCCAACCCGCGCATCACCGATATAGGTGAGATGGTTGATTTTGGCTCCCGCTTCCACCACGGATTTCTTCACCTCGACGAAATTACCGATATGGGCGGCTTCGCCGATCTCGGCTCCGGGGCGCAGACGGGCATAGGGGCCGAGAATAGCTCCATCGGCCACGGTACAGCCCTCGAAATGGCAGAAGCCTTTGATTTCCACATTGTTGCCGATGGAGACATCGGGGCCAAACACCACATGGGGCCAGATGGTGACGTCGCTGCCCAGTTTGGTATCCCACGAAAACCAGACGGATTCCGGGGCGATCAAGGTGGCTCCACCGGCCATGGCGGCCTCGCGGAGGCGGGCCTGGACCAGGGATTCCGCTACGGCCAGCTCGCTGCGGGAATTGACCCCCAACAGCTCGGCGGTATCGCCTTCCACATGGCTGCAACAGGCCCCTCCGGCGCGGGCCAGGGCCACCACGTCGGTCAGATAGTACTCACCCTTGGAATTCTTATTGTCCAGGCGGTCGATCAGGCCCCACAGCCTTTCGCCGTCGATGCACATGACGCCGGAATTACACAGCGGGTTTTCCCGCTGTTCCTCACTGGCATCACGCCATTCGACGATGGCCTTCAGCCCTTCGGCTCCCACCATCAGGCGACCGTAATGGCCGGGATTATCGGGTTTGAAGCCCAAGACCACAACGGCTGGGGCGCGTGGGCTGCGGCGTTCGGCCAGCATGCGTTCCAAGGTGGCCCGCGTAATCAGCGGCGTATCGCCGTAGAGAACGAGGACGTCACCGGTGAACTCGCCCAGAGTTTGGCGGGCTTGGGCGACGGCGTGGCCGGTGCCCAGGCGCTCGGCCTGGATGACTGTGGGAAGCGGGGCGACCGACTTTGCGATCTGCTCCATCTCGGGGCCGACCACGACCACGACGCGATCGGGCGACAGTCCCGAGACCGTATCCATCAGGTGCTGGATCATGGGGCGCCCGGCGATGGAATGCATCACCTTGGGCTGCGAGGACTTCATGCGGGTGCCCATGCCAGCGGCAAGGACGATGACCGCAAGCTTTGGGACGGCAAGCTTTGGGGAGGCAAGCTTTGGGGAGGCCATGGAAATGCCCACATTCAATCTGTTGCGGCTGCGGCGCGAAGGTGCCACAAAAGGGCGGCTTGGGCCAAATCAATCTTTATTTCCGCCAAATCAATCTTTGTTGCAGATGGTGTCAATGACCACAATCCTTCGCGCCGTGTTGTTCGATCTGGACGGCACCTTGATTCACAGCCTTCCTGATCTGGTATCGGCGGTTAACCGCTTGCTGGCAACGGAGGGGCGCTCCGCCCTGGATTCAGAATCGGTCAAGGCCATGGTCGGTGATGGAGCCGATGCCCTGGTCAGGCGGGCTTTCGAGGCGACCGGCGGCTTGCCGGGGCCGGATGTGGCGCCCTTTCTTGATCGGTTTTTGGCTGATTATGAACCTCGCTCGGCCGAGACCACTCGGCCCTGGCCCGGCGTGTTGGAGACCTTGGCGGAATTGCGCCGCCGGGGACTGGCTTTGGCGGTGTGCACCAATAAGCCCCGCGCCGCCACCGTCGAGATACTGAATACCCTTGGATTGATGGCATTCTTCGATCTGGTCGTGGCCTCGGACGATGCCCCGGCCATCAAGCCCGACCCTGCCCATGTGCAAGTTATTCTCGACCGTCTGGGCATCTCCGCCGATGCGGCTGTCATGGTGGGTGATTCCATCAATGACATTTTGTCGGCGCGACGGGCCGGAGTTCGCAGCATCGCCCTGTCCTTCGGCTATGCCCATGGGCCGGTGGAGGAGTTGGGGGCGGATTTGATCGTGCATCGCTTTGATGAGCTGCTTGCCGCCTTGAACCTCATATAGATAATTTGGCGGTGATCTTTCAGCATAGTGACCCGATGCCGGTCTTGCGTCCAAGCCTGCAACTCTGCATGCTGATCCCAGCCATGAAGTGCTCTTTTGGGGAAGGCCGTTCCCGCAATGCAGGATGAGACATTGAAGGATCGGATTGACGAGCTGTCGCGGCGGGTTGAAGAACTGTCGCTGTATCAGGTGGTGGTCGATCATGCCTCGGAGGGTATTTTCGTCACCGATACGGATAATCGCATCGTCGCCATCAATCCCGCGTTCACCGCCATCACCGGATATGCGGCGGATGACGTCATGGGGCGCAATCCAAGCCTTCTTGGCTCCGGCCTTCAAGACGCCAAGTTTTATGGTGAGATGTGGGAGGAGCTGCGGAGCGCGGGTCACTGGCAGGGCGATATCGTGGACCGGCACAAGAACGGTCGTCTGTTCACCATCCGCTTGTCCATTTCCACCCAGCTGAACGACGAGGGAACGGTTATTCGTCATATCGCGGTCTTCCGCGACATTACCGAGGCCCGCGACACTGCCGAGCAATTGTGGCGGCGTAATAATTTCGATCCTCTGACTGAATTGCCCAATCGCAATCTCTTTCTTGATCGCCTGCTTCAAGGGTTGGTCCTGGCCGGGCGCGAGGAATCGCGGGTCGCTTTGCTGTTCATCGGTCTTGACGGTTTCAAGAATATCAATGATTCCCTGGGGCACTGGATCGGCGACAAGGTGCTGCAAGAAGCGTCGAGGCGATTCGAGAACTGCTTACGCCAAGGTGACACGGTTGCGCGGTTCAGCGGTGACGAGTTCACCGTGGTTTTGCCGGGCATCCGCGCTTTGGAAGAGGTGGAAGCGGTTCTCCGCGCCGTTCTGGAAGCGTTGCAGGAGCCCTTCGTCATCGAGCAGCATCAAGTGCTGATCTCGTGCTCCATCGGTATCTGCCTGTGGCCCGGCGATGGCGACGACGTGGAAGCGCTGATGCGCAACGCCACCTCGGCGCTGCAACAGGCCAAGAATGCCGGTCGCAATACATTCCGCTTCTTTACCCCGGCCATGGACGCCCGTGCCCAGGCCCGCACTCGGCTGGCTGATGAATTGGCGGGGGCGCTGGCGGGCAATGAGTTTCATCTGGTGTTCCAGCCTCTGGTGGATCTGAAGACCGGCAAGGTCACCTCCGCCGAGACGCTGCTGCGTTGGCATAACCGCTATCTCGGCGTGGTCAGTCCCGAACAATTCATTCCGTTAGCCGAGGAATTGGGCTTGATCCGCCCCATCGGCGAATGGTTGTTGATGTCGGCGTGCAAAGAGGCCTTGAAATGGCAATCGTTCGGCCTCGGCGATCTGGGGGTGGCGGTCAACATTTCACCCCGGCAGTTCCAGCAGGGCGACATCCTTCAGATCATCGAGCGCGCCTTGACCGAAAGCGAGCTGGAACCTCGTCTGCTGACCATCGAGATCACCGAGGGGCTGTTGCTGGCCAATAGCGAGGAAGTCATCGCCAAGTTGGACAGCATCCGCAATTTGGGCGTGACCTTATCGGTGGATGATTTCGGGACGGGCTATTCGTCACTGTCCTATCTCAAGACTCTGCCGGTGGATGTGTTGAAGATCGACCGCTCGTTCATTTCGGACATGCTGGAAAATCTGGATGACGCCACTTTGGTGGAAGCCATTATCGCCATGGGCCATTCCATGCGGCTGAACGTGGTGGCCGAGGGGATCGAGACCGAGGCTCAACTGGTGTATCTGGCCGAGCATGGTTGCGATTCCGGTCAAGGCTATCATTTCAGCCCTCCCCTTAATCCGGCCCGGTTCCGTGATTTCGTGTTGGCGCACGGTCATGTGGAGGCATTTCCCAATGTGGAAATCTTCGGCTGTAATCGTGGTGTGGCGCCCAGTGGAATTCGAGTGCTGTTTGCCGATGATGTGGAGCTTGTCCGTCTGGTCTTCCGCGATTTCCTCGACGGGACGGGGTGCCAGGTTTCCGAGGCCAAGGATGGCAGCGAGGCCGTCGCCAAGTTCATCGCCGCGCCGCAGCCTTTTGATCTCATCGTGCTCGACCTCTATATGCCGGGAGCCGATGGCTTTGCCGCCGCTGCCGCCATCCGGGCTCATGAGGCTCTTACCGGCATGGGCCGAACCCCCATTATCGCCCTGACGGCGAGGCATTCGGAGGAGGAGCGCTGGCGTGCCAAGGATTCCGGCTTTGACCGCTTCTTATCCAAGCCCATCGCCCGCACCGACCTGCTGGAAGCCATGGCGGAGATGCTGCCTGCGGAACTGACCGATGCGGCCCCGGTGACGGAGACTTTGGCGGGTCTCAACATTCCTCCGGGGCTGGAACATCTCTTGCCCGCCTTCATTCAAGAGATGGTCAAGGACCAGCAGCGTTTGCGCGATCTGGCCGATCTCCACGACCGGACGGCCCTGACGGAGCATGCCCATGCCATGTGCGGAAAATGCGGCATGTTCGGCGAGGAAGTGTTGCATGATCTGTTGCAGCGTTTGGAGGCTCTTGCCCCATCGGGAGGCCAATCCGGCATAACGGCTTTGGTGGTGAAGGTTGTTGAGCGGATCGGGCGCTTATAATACCGCCGTGGCTTGGCAGTCTAAACGTGGTGATCGTCTTATGAAAATTACGCAGTTCACCGATTTCACCTTCCGGCTTTTGCTTTATTTAGCCCGGTCTCGGGATCGGATTGTCACGGTGCGCGAGGTGGCGGAGCATTATTCCATCTCGGCCGAACATCTGAAGAAGATCGTTCGCAGCTTGTCGGATATGGGGCATATCCAGACGGTCCGGGGGAAGCTGGGCGGATTGAAACTGGCCCGAGAACCCTTTGAAATCAATCTTGGCCAGTTGTTCCGCGATCAGGAAAATCTGGCTCTGCTCCCATGCCACGAGCCATGCGATCTCTGCCCCAAGCAGACCTGCAAGCTTCGTGAAATGGTGGATCAGGCCCTGGACTCCTTCCTGGCGCATTTTGATGGAAAGACTCTGGCCGATATTCTCTAGGGCTTGTTGAGATTCATGATTCACAAAATGGACGAAACGTGACTCAAGCTCCTTGAAGGAGTTTGTCATGGTTCGATTGTGTTTGACGGATGCCCAATGGGCAAAGATGGAACCGCATTGTCTGGGTAAGTCACCGAACTTCTGTCCATAACCGAATTTGTGGACACATCCGCCACCACCAACGCCAATCAGGCTGGCAGAATCTCAGCGCAAGGGCCGCTCGAACAGACGGCAGTCACCGGGGGGATACGACAGGTCGAAGCATATGGCCGTTGGTATAGGACCACACCTCACGGGTCGAGACCGAAGGCCATGGCTTCCGGCAGTTTACGCCGAGCCAACATATCGGGCAGCAACCGGACAAAATAGTCCTCGCTATGGCCAAGATTAAAGATTGCCTGACGGCAAAGCTTTTCCGCATGCGCACGATAAGACGGGTCCAATGCGATGGCCACCTTACCCGGCAATTCCTCCAGACTGGTGGCAACCACTCCGACCTGATCGCGCATATCGAAATAACTGACGCCGGGATTCGCCAGACGAGCCTCGGCATCATTGGGCGAAAAGAACACCACGGGACGGCCTGTGGTGAAGGCAAACGTGAAAGCCGTTCCCGACATATCGGTCACCAGCAATTTTGCCCGGCCATAGGAGGTCATGTAATCGGACGAATTTGAATCGACCTCGCACCCGGAAAGCCCCGCGACATCGGACATCAGGGCGGCAACGGCCGGATTGGAATGGGAATTCGGGTGTGGTCGGAAAATCACAGTATAGTCGGGGAAGGATTGGCGAATTGTATCAATAATCCCCCGCCCCCACTGCGCCACAGAGGCATAGCTCTGCCACGACTCAAGGGTCATGGTCGGAGCATAAACGATGGTCTTTTCATCACAAGCAGCCTTCTCGAACGCCTTGATATTGCCGTCGAGCCGAGGATAACCACCTGGAACCAATTGAACCGACTTGCTTGGAATGATTCCCGTCTCTTCGAACATACCAAAGACACGCGTTGTCGCATTCATGGACGGCTGAGATGGTACAAAAATGTAATCCATGCTGCTGGCTAATCCCAGGAACTCCTTAGGGTCACCCAGGGGAGAATCGAAAATATCATGAAGCAAGATCACCTTGACCGCCTGATCCGGCAATCCGGGGGACAGGGTCGTAATCACCACGGCATCGAGGCAATCAAGAAACTTCATCATCCCCATTCCGGCATAAAAAGCGTTGCTGCCGTGCTCGAATTCATCGTCACAAACCACGCCATAAAGCTTAATCACAGTAAAACCAGCAGCCGTCAGTTTTTCTGCAAGAGCCCCAAAATGCTTACGGTATGTTTTTAGATGTGCACAAAGACCAATGGTCGGCTTTCCTTGTGCGGCATATGCCGTGATGGCTTGAATCTGGGCCGAAAACAAATGTGGCCCTATAAGAAGGGACAAATCTTCGTCACTGCCTGTCCAATCAGGATTCTGACGAGCAATAAATGACATCATGGAAGTTACGTACGGAAGTGCGCCACGCATCATGGCGGCATGCTCCGGTGAGCTTTCCACAAGAGATTCCATAGCGTCTGCGATGCGATCAAGAGACAGCAACGGAAAGCTCCTTGTACTTCAGAACAGAAATTTCCAGCTGAGA
>JAYTWE010000010.1:0-3401 GCA_043744055.1 Magnetospirillum sp. | reverse complement strand
GAACACTGACTTTGATTGCGGCATTCCGCTGCCAGTCGGTCAGCATTTCGTCTTCCGCCCAGCCCACGCTGACCACCAGTTCGGAGAAGTCGGTGGTGCGGCTGACCACCAGCCGGGCGGTGTGGTCCGTCGCGGTAATGACCCGGGCTCTGCTGACGCGTTGGTGTCCTGCCGTATGGGCGCTGTGAGCTGGACCCTTTGCGATGTTCATACCGCTGAACGTCTCATGGCCGGGAGACCGCGCGATGATGGTCCCGTCCATGCCCAGCAAGGTGGCGAATCCGTTGCCCTGCGGCTTCACGGATTCCAGCGCGGTGGCGAAGTATTCGGGATTCATGGTCGAGATGACGACGCCGTCCCACTGTCCGTTGTTCAGCGCCTTGGAGCGGGAGGCGAACAAGACAATCTTACTGGTGGTGGCCAGGATCGGGCCGTTGAGAAACAGCTTGGGCGAGGTTTGGTCAGCCATCGGGCCGGTGAAATAGGGGCGCTTGCTCCCATCAAAATTCATGAGCTCGGGGAGGGTGGAATATTCGATCCGGCCATTTTTGTCGGTGATGGAGATACTTCGGGCTCCAGGTAAGGACTCGGCCCGCGCCTTTATATAGGCCAGGAGGCTTTCCCGATCCCGGAGGTTTTCCACCGCCTGGGCTTCACGCCCCACGTCTTGCAGCAAAAGGTCAACCGTGCGCAGCCGCCCGGAAATGCTTTCATCGGCAATGCGCGCCAGATTTTCCAGCCGATCGAACGCCGCATTGATGGTTCGTTGCCGGTCGGAGTAAATTTCAGCGGCGCCAAGCGCAATAATCAATGCGACGATCAACGCCCCAATAATTGCGATGGTTCGGCCGGACCCTTTGGGGCTCATGAGGTGAGTACTCTTGACGTTTCCGCGAATATGTTAATATGCCTACGCAAGATGGGGATTGCTACCGATGCAAAAGCCAATCTTTCAAAATTCCCGCCTCAACGCTACCTAGGATTGCGGTTGTTTCTCCCGTGGTCGAGATCAGATGTGTTCTGGGCAGTTCTCCCCGCCAGTCCCGCGCCACCTCGAACATCAGGCGTTCCGTGAAGGAGTCGGCGAAGGCGTAGCTGGGGACTTTGTCCAGTCCGGCCCGCTTCAGGCGAGTGGCCAGGGCGGGGGCCTGATCCAAGGAATCGGTGCTGACCAGAACCAGATCAAAGCCCAGGCTCTTTTGCAGCTTGGGCCATTGCGGCAATTCGGCCAGACAGGGGGCGCAGGTCAGCGACCAGAAATGGATCACCACCGGCCGTCCGGCATGTTCCTTCACCAGTGCGGCGTAAGACCCTTTGCCGAAGGGACGGGTCTCTTCCGCCCAGGCTGGGAAAGCGGCCATCAAGGCCAAGAGAACAAGTACAACCCTCCTCATCATCGGCGTGTTCCCGTCAGCGCCAGCAGACGATATCCGTCCAGCTTGGTCAGCCAGGACAGATAGGCGGTTTCGCCATCACTGACCAGTTGGGGGTGGTCGGAGGCATCGGTGGTGCTGGCCATGGATTGGGCCAAATCCCAAGTGCGGCCCTGATCGGAGGAGGATTGAGCCATGATGGCGGTGGTGGTTCCGTCGAACTCTTTCCAGACTCGCCACAGGCGTTCCCCTTGGCTGAGGACCTGCGGATGGGAGGGGGCTCGGTCAGGGCTGCCGAAGCCTTGGGGGTCGGAAAAGGTGTTGCCGCCATCCTCGCTGCGGGCGAAGAACAGGCCTTGGCGGCGCTTACCGGCGGTGTACCAGACCATGTCCCAGGCTCCGCCCTGCTCTATGGCCAGCGAAGGGCCGTGGCGGGGGCAGGCGTCGATGGCCCATTGGTCTTCCGAGACCCGCTTCGGCTCCAAGGCGCTGGCATCCTTGGCGATCTTCGCCACCACATGGTCGCGCAGATTACGGCCGAAGACATGACGCCAAGCTAAAACCGGACTCCCGTCTTTGTCCAAGGCCATGGCGACCCGGCAGCAATCACAGGCGTAATCGGCCTGGATGGATTTTCCGGTAAAGCTGATGCCGCCATCGTCGGACCAGGCCACCGCCACGCCGGTATCGTTGTATTCCTTACCGGCGGCCTTGGCGGTCAAGCGGTTGCGGGTGTCCAGCCATGCGGCATAGATGCGGCCGCCGGGGGCTTCCATCAGCGTCTCGAAGCGTTGGCCGATTCCGTCTTGCATGGGCTGCGGCTTGGCGAAGCTCTGTCCGCCATCGGTGGAGCGGCTGAAGAACACTTTGCCGTTATAGCGATTGTCCATGCGCTGGCCATAGAGCGCCACCAGGGTTCCGTCTTTGGTGGTCAGCAGCTTGGGGCGGGCCTCGCCATTGTCATCCATGGTTTCAGCGGGGTCGGAGACCGGGACCGGGGCGGCGAAGCTCGCGCCCTTATCCTTGGAGGCCGAGACATAGACCCGTCCGGCGGCGGACCAGATGATCCACATGCGTCCGTCGCTTCCAAAAGCCGCCGTCGCCGACTTGGCGCAACTCAGCGAGATCTCCAGGCATTTCGCCACGGCGGCGGGCTTTGCCTCGTGCATGTCATGGGCATGAGCGAGGGGGGCATGAGCGAGGGGGGCATGAGCGAGGGAGGAGGCAAGGAGGAGGCCGGTGCTTAGAAGGGCCGCGAAGCGAAACATCAAGGGTCTCCTAGAGGAGAGAGGGTAGAGCCCTCATACAGGATGATGGCGGATGGTTCAAATGAACTGACGGTAGGCAAGATGGCATAACTCTTTGATCCGCAAGCTATTTATTAGAATACATGAATGTAATGTGCGAGATTGACATGGATCAGTAATTTCCCCGATAGTGCGCCCGATTGAGAACCAATCTTAAAGGCGTCGAGCCATGAGAGTGGGCGGGTTTGCCCAAAGTCGAGTGATGCGGACCATGCGGGCCAAGGGATTGGGCGTCGCACGGTTACTGCTGCTTGCGCTCTCGGTGCAGCTGTTTTCTCCGGTGGTCGGATTGGCTGGGCTGGGGCAGCTGGCGGCTCTGGAAGCCGATATTGCCTCGTCGCTTTGCCATGACAGCGGGACTGCTGGCATTCCGGTCGGTGATGCTGATGCTCGGATGGCCAAGCATTGCGTCTTTTGTCTTCCGCTGGTGGGCGGTGATGCCATTGCGCTGGGTGAGATGGCGCCATCGGTTCCGGTGGCTGGACTCCTTGTTGTATTTAGTCCCCATGACGATTTCCGCCTGATCGTCCAACGGCGAGACTTCGCCTTTGCCAGGGCGCCCCCCTCGATTTCCGCGACCATCTAGCCGTTCTTCGTTCCGGTTGACCGCATATGTGCGGGGGCCGGTGCGCCGTGTGGCTTTGATCTCGTTTTAGAAATCGTTGCCGGGGACCTGTCATGATCGTTGAATCCACTTTCGCCGCCCGCTTGTGGACCTCCA
>JAYTWE010000009.1:0-5304 GCA_043744055.1 Magnetospirillum sp. | reverse complement strand
CTCGTGATTTCCGATTGGAACATGGAGCCCATGACCGGCCTGCAGCTTTTGCGCGAAGTCCGCGCGGACCCCAAGCTGAAGCCGGTTCCCTTCATCATGGTCACGGCCGAATCAAAGTCGGAAAACGTCATCGCCGCCAAGGAAGCTGGCGTTTCCAACTACATCGTGAAGCCCTTCAACGCCGAAACGTTGAAGACCAAGATGACCAGCGTGCTGGGCGACTTCTAATTCCATAAGGAGTCAGGCCATGCCGGCGAAGGGCGTTGACCGCGACCTAGAACTGCGATTGAACGCCATTCGTCAAGAACATGGCGACACCGTCCACGTCGATCAAATCGGCGAGGTGGTGCGCGCCATGCTCGACACCATGGCGGGCGATATCAGCGCCGGAGACCTTCGGCTGTACCGCGAGTTGGAATCCCTCTCGCAGTACATCCATGCCGCCAAGGAAGAGATCGCAGCGCTTCGTCCCGGCGAAATCAAAAATGAGTTCATCGCCTCGGCGACGGACGAATTGGACGCCATTGTCGGCGCAACCGAAGCGGCGACCAATGAAATCATGGATGCGGCGGAAAGCCTCGGCAGTCTGTCGCCCATGATTGATCAAGATGTGGCCAACCGCCTTGACGAAATCACCACTCGCATCTTCGAGGCCTGTACGTTTCAAGACATTACAGGTCAGCGCATCACCAAAGTGGTCAAGGCGCTGAAGGAGATCGAGGATCGAGTGGAAAGTCTGGTCAAAATGTTCGGTGGTGAAATCGAAAGCGCCACAGAATCCACGGGTGGCCCCAAGCCCCTGACCGACCAGGACCTTCTCAACGGCCCGCAGCTGCCCGGCAACGGCACCAATCAGGCCGATATCGACGCGCTGCTCGCCAGCTTCGACTAGCCGGGTCGTCTTCCCATGGAGGCTGCAAGCCAAGCCAGCGGCGGAAGACGGATGGCAATATCGAGCTTCTTTCGGACCATGCTGGTCCTTTTGGCGCTGCTGGTCACCATCAGTACCGCCATCGCTCAATCCACCCCAAGAGCCGCTGAACATGATGGGTTCGGCCGCTTGGTGTTTGACTGGGATGGGCCGGTCAAGTTTTCCGCCGAAGTGGTCAACAATCAGCTGGTCGTAAGATTCGACAAACCCATCGCTGGCGACCCCAAAGTCGTGCTGAAACCGCTGGCGCGCTATCTGAAGGGCGTGACGGTCAGCCCGGATCGAAAAATGGCCACCTTCCCCTTGGCGGTTCCGGTTCAGCTGAAGAGTTTCCAGACCAGTACATCGGTCGTGGTTGATCTGGTGGAATCAAAGACCCCGACATCCTCCACCGCGCCGCCTCCCGCCCCTGCAACGGAAACACCGAAAGAGCCTCCACCAGCCGTCAAACCGGCCACGCCCGTCGCCACGCAGACACCTGCCGCCAGCAGCCCCACAATTGACCTTATGGTGCGCGGTGGAGAACATACCGGCTTCAACCGCTTGGTTTTCGATTGGCCGAAACCCGTCGGATATTCAGTGGATGAAGCCGGAGGACGGGTCTCCATAAATTTTGACCGCCCCGCCAACGTCAATGTGACGTCACTGAAGGCCTCGCTGCCGCCCGATGTTGGCTTTCTCGATTCAAAGATTGCCGGAACAGCCACCTCGGTGACGCTGTCCCTGCCGCCCGGCATGCGCGTGCGCCATTTCACCTCAGGCCCTCGCATCGCGGTTGATCTGGTGCGCCCGGCAGGCGCGGCCCCGCCGCCGAGAACCAATGGCGCCACCGCTCCTCCCCTGGCTCCCGCCTTGGGCTCGGAAGAGCAACCCCCGGCCCTCAAGCCTTTGGCGCAGACGACGGCACAGTCTGCGCCTCCTAATGGTAATGGTGGAGGCAATGGTAAGACGGCTCCTGCTGATGCTGGAGCCAAACCTCCGTCATCAGCAGGAGCCGCAGAGTCCACTCCACCCGCCGATGGAAAGTCCGTCAGCCTGGGCTTTTCCTTCGACAAGCCCACCGGAGCCGCAATTTTTCGCCGGGCTGGCTGGCTGTGGGCGGTCTTTGACCTGAAGGTCGAGGTCGATACCAAGCTTCTGAAGCGAACCGGTGGCGATGTGGTGCTGCATGTAGAGCAAATCCAGGGCTTCAAGGGCACTGCCGTGCGCATGATTACACGCCCCGGCTTTAACCCATCCATCCGCAAGGAAGGCCAGTTGTGGGTCCTCGACATCCAAGAACAACCCCTGGCTCCCAAGGTTGGCGGCGAGGTCAAACCACAACTGGACTTCCAAGATCGTGGCCGCGTCGTCATCAGTCTGGCTGATGGCTCCGCCCCCATGGTTTTGAAAGATCCTGAAGTGGGCGATTCCATCCAAGTGGTCACCGTGCCCACCATTGGTGCTGGTGTTCGCGGTGGGCGTGAGTATCCAGGGCTTGAAATCCTGCCGACCGCCCAAGGTATCGCCGCCATCATGCGGACGGATTCGGCTCGCCTGGATGTGAACAAGGCCAATGTGGAAGCCACCATGCCCGGCGGCTTATACCTGTCCGGCGCTCCCCCCAGCTCGGAAGAAGCGGGCGGTGTGCCCGATGCCAAGATTGGGGCCGATGCCATGGCCACCGGCCCCCTTGAAATTGCCAAATGGCTGCGAGGCGGTAACGACAAATTCGTCGATGAGCACCGCAAGCTCCAAAGCCGCCTGACCTTCGTACGGCCTGACGACAAGAATGCTCAACGCCTTGAAATCGCGCGCCACTATCTGGCCAACGGTTTTGGAGCCGAGGCATTGGGCGTCTTGAAGGTCATGGCTGCCGCTGACCCTCAAGTGGTTGATACTCCGGCATTCCGTGCTGTGCGTGGTGCGGCCAATTTCTTGATGGTTCGCGATTCTGACGCCATTGCCGATCTTTCCATTCCGGCGTTAAAAGACGATGCCATGACCCAGCTATTCCTGGCCGCAGCCAGTGCCCGGTCATTGCCCGATCCCAATAAAAACGCCCTGGTGCTGCGCCTGGCTTCCGAGGATATCAAGGGCTGGCCCCGCTCCCTACGAATGGGAATCGGCGAAATCGCCGCCAAGACCGTGGCCAATGCCGGTGACGGCAAGGGCGCGGCCAAGATCGTCGATGCCATGATGGGGCCGGGACTGTCACGCCGCGATGTGGGCAAGCTCTCCTATCTGTCCGGTCTGGCCGCCGTGGCGAGCAAACAGTACGAACAGGCCATCACCCGCTTCCGCGACGCCGAAGCCAGTGAAAGCCGCCCTGATCGCGCCTATGCCGGTCGTGACCGCATCGAACTGATGCTGCGCCTGAAGAAAATGAGCCCGGACGAAGCCATCAAAGAACTTGAGAAGCTTCGCTTTGCTTGGCGTGGCGAGGATTTCGAATACCAGTTGATGAAACGCCTGGGACAATTGCAGATCGCTGCGGGCCGCTATGGCGAGGGATTACGCAGCATGCATAGTCTCTCCACCAATTACCCCGACAATCCTGACATCCCCAAGGTTACCGAAGAGATGAATGATGCCTTCAACCGCCTTTTTCTGGGTGGCGAGGCTGATAAGCTCCAGCCGGTGGTTGCCATCGGTTTGTATGACGAGTTCCAAGAGCTGACGCCTTCGGGGACCAAGGGTGATGAAATGATCCGCCGCCTTGCCGACCGGCTGGCCTCGGTGGATCTTTTGGACCGGGCGGGAGAGCTGCTGCGCCATCAGGTGGAATTCCGCCTATCAGGCCCAGATAAGGCCCGCGTCGGCGCTCGCCTTGCCTTCCTCAACCTATCTGACCGCAAACCCACGCTGGCATTGGAAGCGCTTGAAGCCAGTGAAGTCGCCGATATCCCCGCCGACCTTACCGCTCAACGTCGTTTCATGCGGGTTCAGGCCCTGGACGATCTTGGGCGTTCCGCGGAAGCCTTGGCCCTTATTATCAACGACCAAAGCGATCAGGCCCGCAAATTACGGGGTGATATCTATTGGCGCCTGAAGCGTTGGCCCGACGCCGCCGCCACCTTGGAAAGCACCATTGAAAAGCCGCCGGGCAACCGCCCCTTGGACCCGATCATGGCCCGACGGCTTTTGGACACCGCCATCGCCATGACCCTGGCCCGCGATGAACGCGGCTTGACCCGTCTGCGCCGCAGCTATGCCCCCCTGATGGCCAGTACCGAATGGAAAGAGGCCTTCGATCTGCTGACCAGCGAGGCCGAGCGCGGAATCATCGACTATCGCCGCGTCGGCGAGAAGATCAAGCAGGTCCAGGACTTCCAAACCTTCATGGGCGAATGGCAAAAACGCGTCAAGACAAAGGGCTTGTCCTCCATCAACTGATGCCCATATGCCTCGCCGCTGTGAAAACCAAAAAGTTCCTCGGGAAAGAATATGGGCTCCGCCCAAACCCGCAAAGGGCCAAGGCCCTTTGATCCCGCTGGTATATTAGGAATGGGGTGAAGGGCAGAGCCCATATTCTTTCGGGTTCTCACGTGAACCAAGTCTATCATACTCGTTGGGCAGCAAGCTGCTGACGGCTATAGTGCCTTGGATTGAAGATAAAGGGAGGTCGGCATGACGGCTTGGGGCAAATTCAGCGTAACGGCGGCAATGATTTTCGCGCTGACAGGCTGCGCCCGATTGGAGCCCGCCGACAGTGTCTCGCTGTCTCCGGTGCCTGGAGTTGCTTTACCCTACAAAGCCCGCGTCATGGTCTTCGCCAGCGATGCGGAACTCAGCCGCAACCTGACCATCGCCCTCACTCGCTACCAGAATGAAGAGACCAAGATCAGGGAAGGCTATGCCCTGGCCAATGCGGCTCGAATTGTCCTGGCCAAAGGCTTCGAGAGGGTGGAGGTCAACGACCCATCCATCCGCCCCCAGATCGTCATCAAGCTGACCGGTGGGAAAGCCTCCTGGTCTCGCCTGGATGGCAAGATGAAAACCGGCTGCGCCGTGGATGCTTGGACCTCTGATGGGATTCCGCTGGGAACCTTTGTCTCCCGCTACGATGCGGGCGAGACCGATTATCGTTCAGACCTGGAATCCGCCTTTGCCCGCTGCCTGAAAAAGCCGGTGGAGGAATTCATGAACGCCCCCACCTTGGCCCGATTGGCCGGAGCCGGTTTCCGCGATCCACCAGCCCAGGCCATGGCGGACTGGATGCGGACCTTAGGAAGCATCCCCTCGTTTAAATAAGCTCCAGCAGCCGTGCGGCGGCGGCAATATCTGCTGCCAATTCTGTCCGGCGATCCGCCGCCTCGTAATCTTCGCCCCACTGCTCGATCTGGAAAGTCTCGTCCAGTTGCGACAGCTCAAAGGCCTGGGTATCGGTCAGC
>JAYTWE010000008.1:0-1898 GCA_043744055.1 Magnetospirillum sp. | reverse complement strand
GGCGGTTCGCGAACGGCTGGGTCGGGTGCCCTTGGTTCGGCGCTGGGAAATCGTGTCGCTTTCCCGCGAGGAAGCGGCTTTGCAACTCCACACTTTAGGTGACCCGGAACAGGTCAAGGCGACTCTGGGGGCGGCGGGGCTGTCAGTGGAGTGGACTGACGGCTATTGGACCATGAGGCCGAAGTGAAATGATCGGGGAAACTGAAACCATGCCGGAGCGGCGGGCGAACGCGGCAATGTCGTCGGGGCAGAGGCTTAAGGTCTGGGCGGTGGGAGCCTTGGTCTTCCTGGTGATGCTGTATTTGCTGCGTAGCGTCCTGCTTCCTTTCGTGGCGGGGATGGCTATCGCTTATTTCCTCGACCCCCTGGCTGATCGGCTGGAGCGGGCGGGGCTGTCGCGCATCATCGCGACGGCGATGATTACGCTGGTCTTCTTCTCGTTATTCGGATTCTTGCTGTTCTTGCTGATTCCGGTGTTGGAGCAGCAGGTGGTTACGTTTGTCCAGCGCTTGCCGGGCTATGTGGCGACGCTGAATGAGCGTGCGCGGCCCATTCTTTTCGAATTCTACAGCCACTTGTCGCCGGAAGAGATCGAGAAGCTGCAAAACTCGGTCGGGGCCTATGCCGGAACCGCGGCGGGGTGGGTGTTGGATCTGGTCAAGGGCGTCTTGACCGGCGGTATCGCCGTGCTGTCCATTTTGTCCATGCTGTTCATTACTCCGGTCGTGACCTTCTATCTGTTGCGCGATTGGGACAATATGGTGGCGACCATTGATAATTGGCTGCCTCGTCACCGTGCCGAGATCATTCGCTTTGAATTGCAGGAGATCGACCGCACCCTGGCTGGTTTCGTTCGCGGTCAGGCCACGGTCTGCATCACTTTGGCGGTGTTTTATGGCGCGGGGTTGACCCTGACCGGTCTCGATCTGGGCCTGATGATCGGAATCGGCACCGGTCTTGGCGCTTTCGTACCCTATGTGGGCATGCTGATCGGCCTGATCGCCAGCCTGGGGCTGGCAGTGGCCCAAGGGGCCGAGTGGCATCTGCTGGCCGGGATCGGCTTGGTTTATGGCATCGGCAATGTGCTGGAAGGCAATATCCTGACTCCCAAATTAGTGGGTGGTCGGGTTGGGCTGCATCCGGTCTGGATCATCTTTTCACTGCTGGCGGGGGGGGCTTTGTTCGGCTTCCTCGGCATCTTGCTGGCGGTTCCGGCGGCGGCGGTGATCGGCGTGCTGACCCGGTTCGGTCTGGAGAACTATCTGAAAAGCTCGCTCTATCACGGCGGAGAGTCGTGAGCGAAGGCCAGCTTCCCCTTGATCTCGGTCATCATCCGGCTCTGTCGGAATCCGATTTCCTGGTGGCGCCCTGCAATGTTGAAGCTCATGCCTGGCTGACCCAATGGCCCAATTGGCCGGGATCTGCCTCGGTGATCTTTGGCCCTGCCGGTTGCGGCAAGACCCATTTGGCTCATCTTTTTGCCGCCCGCGCCGCCGCGATCATGATTCCGGCCCGCGAGTTAGACGTTTCTTCGCCCCCCTGCCTCTTGGCTAAGGCCAGTGCCGTGGTGGTGGAAGATTGCGACGCTTCTGTTCTGGACGAGCCCGCTTTGTTCCATCTCATCAATCTGGTGAAGGAAAGCGGTGCTTTTCTTCTGCTGAGTGGGCATGAGCCTCCTGCCCGGTGGAAGGTGGCTCTGCCCGATCTGCGCTCGCGTCTTAACGCCATGCCGGCCTTGGCTATCGGAGCTCCTGATGATTCCGTTCTGGCGGCGGTCCTGGTCAAACAGTTCGCCGATCGCCAGATAAGGATAGGCGAGGATCTGGTCAGCTATCTGCTGGGGCGGATGGAGCGCAGCTTTGCTGCTTGCGCCCGCATGGTCGAGCGTCTGGATCGGG
>JAYTWE010000007.1:0-6546 GCA_043744055.1 Magnetospirillum sp. | reverse complement strand
GGGGCGACCCACCTTCGCCGGGGTCAAGATCGTCACCGTGAGTGTTTCAATCCACGCCCCCGCGTGGGGGGCGACCCCTGCTTTATAACAGTTTGGTGGCAAAGGGGGAATCCTGTTGGTTCCGCGTATGGCGGGGCAGGAGGGCTTGAGTCAGGCCTCTATCAGTATGTGTCTAAACGGAATCATTTTGTTTCAATGCATTATGCCTTCCGCGAACCTCCTGGTAAAAGGATGGGGCCTTGGGGTTCGCGGC
This sequence comes from Magnetospirillum sp., assembly GCA_043744055.1. Classification (GTDB taxonomy): domain Bacteria; phylum Pseudomonadota; class Alphaproteobacteria; order Rhodospirillales; family Magnetospirillaceae; genus Phaeospirillum. The sequence goes on along the minus strand of JAYTWE010000007.1, from coordinate 6,293 downwards.
GTCTTCAGAAAATTAGGATACCATCAAGGTCGAGCGGAAGCTTGGCTCCCACATGCTCGATACGGCGTTGACCATCGGCCCCCAGATTGTAGAGGCGGAGGGAATCGGTGGTGGGATCGAGAATGGTGAGCAGCCGCCCCTTCAATTCAACCCAGCGTGCCGGGCTGACTTCGCATTCGAACACCGAGAACTGGACCCGTTGGCCGTAATCCTGGCAGGTCTTGGCGATCTTGCGCAGACGGCGGCGGCCAGCCGGGGTTTCGGTGTTGACGTCGTAGCTGACGACCACCAGCACGATCTATCCCCAGACCAGGGCGGGATAGAAATCCACATCGCCCCGGATATGTCTGGCCAACAGCAACGCCTGGAGATGGGGGAGTAGTCCGACCGCGACGGTCTCTCCAAGAAAGGGATGAGTCATGGTCTCGCGCTTGCGTTTCTGCCAGGCGGTGATGACCTCCTTGCGGGTGTCGTCGTCCATGATCACGCCGCCGCCGTCCAGCTTTTTGAAGCCCCCCGGACTCACCTGGCGTCGGTTGACCAGGGACAGTACCAGCCGGTCGGCCAAGGGCGGTCGGAATTCCTCCATCAAATCGAAAGCGAGGCTGGTTCGCCCCGGCCTGTCGCGGTGGAGGAATCCCACATAAGGGTCAAGACCTACTCCTTCCAGGGCGGCGCGCACATCGTGGGCCAGCAGGGTGTAGATAAAGGATAAAAGGCAATTGATGGCATCAAGCGGGGGGCGACGATTACGGCCCGAGAAACGAAAGGCTGGATCGTCGCCGCCGATCAGATGGTCGAAGGCGGCCCAATAGCTGGCGCCGGCATCACCCTCGACCCCGCGTAGGCTATCGAGACTCCGCTCGCGGTCCAGCCGGGTCAGCGCGGCCGTCTGGGCCTCGGCGGCCAAGGACAGCGCCTGGGCCGATTCGGCCTTGCCGGTCTCGCGGGCGGCGCGGCGCAGCACGGTGCGGGCATTGCCCAGCTTGGCTTTGAGGATACAGCGCGCGATGGCTGTGCTGTGATCAGGATCATCGGCCCAGCGATATTGCTGGCGGCGCAGCAAGACATTGCCACGGGTTTGGCCGTGGACCGAGGCCAGGAAACGGCCGTTCTCGGTCAGGTAACTCACCGCAACGCCGTTCTCGGCGCAATGGGCCATCAGTTGCGGGCTCATGGAGACACGGCCCAGGCAGACCAGTCCCTGAACGCCCTGGACGGGAATTTTGCGCGGCGGCTGGCCGTCGATGCGCACCACCACGCATTCGCCTTCCTTATGAAGCCAGGCATCATTGGAGGTGATGTAAAGGACGTTGAGCAGTTCCCTCATGGACGCTCCTTGAAATACTGTTCCTGGCTGGGATGACGGTGGGCCAGGGCGTCGTGTAGGCAGAGATCCGCCAGCGAGCAGCCTTTGCAGGCTGCGCAGTCCACCGGCAAAGGTGTTCGAGCGGCGGCGAACATGGCCCGCACGGAATGGGCGGCGTCCTCGGTGCGATGTCGTAACGCAGCGTCGAACTCCACCACCACGCGCTTGCGGCTGGTGTAGTAGTACAGGGCGCCACCGGGCACCGGGTCGCCCAGCATTTCTTCCAGGCACAGCGCCTGGGCGCAGAGCTGGACCCGGTCACGGTCATCCATCTTCTCGCGACCGCGTTTGTTCTCTACCGGATAGGGCGTCTCAGTTCCGTTGGCGGCAACGTGGAACTCCACCAGATCGGCCTTGCCTGTCAGTCCCAGCCGGGTCGAGCGCAGCGGCAACGCCCAGGCCTTGCGGATATTCCCCCGGCTCTCGGCTCCGCCTTGATCGACCCTGGCATGCAGCAGATTGCCCTCGGCGGTAGCCTGATTGTCGATCCAGACCCGCTCCAAATGGATCAGCGCGCACTGGCGGGGGCAAACCAGCCAGTGCTGCAACGCCGACAAAGGGATCAGGTCGTCATCGTCTTCCATGGACTAAACGAGGTGTTGTACCGAGACACCCTGTGGTAAGTTTGTCTCATCGACCGTGACCTCGTAATCGGTGAAGGCACGGGGAGGGGCATCGGTTCTACGGATAGCCTTCACCCGCTCCAGCAGGGCGGCGGCAGGCGCGTTGCCCAGCTTGGACTCGTGCTTGAACACGATCAGCTTGCGCGTCGCCATCAGGCCGCGTGCGGCGGAGCGGTCGTGGTCAAACATCAAGGTCAGCGCTTGCCACAATTCATCCAGGTCGGCTTCGGAAAAGCCGGTGCCCTTGGCGCCATCGGCCAGGTGGGGGGAAATGAAGCCATGGGCCTGATACAGGCCGTAGGCCACGGTGGATTTGCTGCCCATTTCGGTCTGGCCGGTGGTGGCGTCGGCCTTATCCTTCCTCTCGAAGGCGACGCGGGTGATGGTGTGATCTTGGGACTGAATGCGGTCGATGGAGCGGGCGAAGGTCAGTTGCACCGGGCCGCGAACCTGCCCGGCGTTGAATTCGTCCATCGACATCACGGCGCCAAAGGCCCGAACATCAAAAAAGTTGTGGCACATGAATTCGCGGGCCTTGGCGATGGCTTCTTTTTTGGTCTTCTTGCCTTCGTTGGCCAGTTCGCATTTCTCATAGGCCGGGCGTCGCTGTTCCTGGAGTACGGAACCTTCGCGGACATAGATGGAATAGGGCGAGTTATCTTGGTGCTTGATGGCGATGAAGTTACGGATTTTGCGCTTCAATGCCACGTCCGTGACCAGCCCATTGCCGGTTTCGGGATCAATGCGCGGTGTATTACCTCCGTCGGGGTCTCCGTTGGGGTTGCCGTCTTTGACATCAAACAGCAGGACAAATTCATAGCGATTGGCGATGGCGGTCATGAAAGCCGGTCTCCTCTATTCGACTGCGTCGGGTTTGGCGTGGCTGTGGCGCTGGTGGTGATAGCCCAAGATGAAGCGGCCCTGATCTTCGAGCGACAGGGTGATGGGCAGACCAGCCTGGGCGGTCAGTGGGGCTAAGATTGTCTCGATCTCGTGTTCGAGATTGACGGCGAGGCCTCGTTTGTCTCGGTACAACTTCTTCAGATGAGCCAGCTTCAGCCGGTTCAACTGCACGACGGTCGCCAGGGGGGATGTCATGGCCGCACCGAAATAGCGGTCGCGGATGGTGGCGTTGAGTTCACCCTGGGCGGCGTATTGCAGATATTCCTGCACGGCGAACAGGCGGCCCAGCAGATAGCCGGGATTGATGCAATGGGGATCGAGGCTCACGGTGGGGCTCCACTCGTTGGGGGCATGGGGGAGGCGGGACAGCACCGCCTTGATGATGGCGACTCGCAATGGTCGCGCCGAACTCTCGCGGCGGCAGCGTTCCAGCACGCGAGCCAGCAGGGTGGCGGGGTAGGGGGTGCCGTTCAGGACCGCTTCGACGATTTCGGCCGACAGGCGGGATCGTAGGCCATCGGACATGCGCTTGATATCCGAGGCGGGTTGGGTCTCGGCCAGCAAGCGCCACAGCTTGGGCGGCGGTGCATCGTCTTTTTGTCCGACAATCTCCAAAGACTGGAAATGCCCTTCGAATCGCTTGGCGACCTCGGCCACGGTGGTGGCGTGCCAAGAGCGAACCGCCAGCCGAGCGGCATTGGGGGCCAGGGTCAGGACGAAAAAGGCGGTGTCGTCGCGCATCAGGCTGGTGAAGCCCCGGCGGATGGCGTTGAGGCTGTGGCGCATGGGCTTGCCGTCGGTATCCAGGTCGGCCTGGGCATCGTCGCGCAGGGATTCGGCGAACAGAGTCTCGATTTCGGCATTGGTGGCGGCCCAGAACACGAAGGTGGTCTCACCCTCGCGGTGGCGGCGGTGGTCACTGACTCCGCGCTCCAGCAGATGGTTGAGAGCGGCGGCGTAGGCTCCTGCCGCCGCCTCGGAGACCGGGGCGTTGTCGCCTTGCTCCCAGCCATGAGACTGGAAGGAAGCCGGAGTGAAGGAGACGAGGCTGACGCCGCTGGATTGGCCGCCGAAAACCCCCTTGATGCTGGGATGAAGCCGAGCTGGGCGGGCACGGCGACCGGAGACCAGGCACCAGGGCATCTCGGAGGAGACGGGATCGGAGGCACCCCCGGTCAAGGCGTTGCGAACGGCGGGGCGTTCGCAGACCAGCCCGGTTTCGCCCTCCAGTCGGAACGAGATATAGGCCCCTCCCACCGCCAGATCGAGCCAACGGGGATGGGCATGAAGGGCGTTGAAATCACCTTTCTCCAGGAAGTATCGCACCGCCTTGACGCCGTCATCGGCCTGGGCGGCGGCGGGCATCTCTTCCAGGCGAGCGATGAACGCGGCATGGCGAACGGGAACCTTGGCCGCCTGTTTGGCGTCGGCTCCCTCGCGGATGGCGCCGAATACATATTCGGCATTGTCCCATAACAGATTGGCGGCAATGTTGGCCGCTTTCTTGACCTCGGCGGGGACCACGAACTTCCGTCCCCGCTTGACCCCGTCGCCGGTGGCTTCCAGCCCGGCGAAGGCGCCGTCAGCGGTCAGGTTCACCACCCACAGGATTTCCTTGGTCTGCAAGCCGGGTGCGGCGATTTCGCCAGCGTCGAGCAGACGGTCGTAGAGTGCGACCAGGCTTTGTAAGATCATCGCCGCACCTCTGGCGAGTCGAGAGCGGGAACGTCCATGATTCCATTGGTCAGTTTCGCTTCGAAGAACAGCGGCACCGGTTTCGGCCCGGAATAGTCGATGTCCAGCAGCATCCAGCCGAACTGAGGGCTTTCGGTCAGGGGCGCGGGGGACTTTGCCTCTTCCTCCAGCAGCTGGAAATCAGCGGCGAATTCGCGGGTGCCCAGATAGGGACGCTGGAAGCATTGGCCGTTTGATGCGCGGCGGCGGAACATCTCGACGAATTTCGGCAGGTTGTCGGACGCTCCCGCCTTCTCGGTCAGCGCGATACGGGCGTGAATGATGTAGTCCACGTCACGCAAGATGGTGGCGGCGCGCTGCTGACGGGAATCTTCGATGACGATGCCGGGATGCACGTCACCGCCGGTCATGGCCTGACGCAAAATGGAGACGGAGGCCTTGTCCCAGACTTCGTTGCGTCGTACCGCATCCCAGCGGATGGGGGATAGCACCTCGATACGCTCCACCAACCAGCGCATCCCTGGTTTCCACAAGATCGCCTCCAGCACGCCTCGGGCCGCCGAAGGAGTCATGACCTCGTAGGACAGGCGCTCTGCCTTGCACTCTGGACGGGTGAAGCAAGCCCGCTCGCCGGTCACCCGGAGGCGAAACGGTCGGGAGGGAGAAAGGGGCGGAGCGGTCATGGAACCTCCGGGATTGTAATGTTTAGCTGTTTTTATGCTGCTATAATTCAGCTAAGGGATAATGGTATTTGATTAATAGCTAATTGATGATTAATGGAATCATGTAGATTTCAAGCCGTGCGTGTTTCTCGTGTGGCTAGTGCTCAGACTCATTCAAAAGGTACACAGCAGCCACTCCTCTTCGTCATGCCCGGCCTTGTGCCGGGCATCCATGCCCATCCGCCTAACTAGTTGTTTTATACGTAATTTATGCTGATCCGCGTGGGTGGCCGGGACAAGCCCGGCCATGACGAGGGTCTCTTATGGCTCTCCGCCGACCAATCCCATATCCTCGTGATAGAGCGACAGATCGTTCAGCACGGTCAGGCCGTGGAGGTCGCGCAGAGCATCGGCTGGAATTTCGCCGGGGCGGATGGGGACCGAGAATATCTGTATGCCGCGCATGGTTTCGCGGTTCGGGCCGTCACGCTCCAATCGGCCAAGCGCCGCCGCTCCGGCCTCGCCATAGGGGACAATGACGGTGGTGCGGTAATCCTCGTCGATCATGTGGAAGCGCTCGGCGGCGGTGCGAAAGCTGATGTCGAAGCGATCCCCCTTGGGCCTTTGTCCCGGCACCGGGAGGCGGAGCAAGGCGGTGATGCCAAAGGCATCCAGCGCCGGTTCACCCTTGGTCCAGTAGAGCTGGTTGAAATAGTCCTCGAACGCTTCGGGCTGGAACTGTGCGTCACCGAAGCGGCGCAGGGTCTTCTCCGCCGCCTCGACCACCAGGGACCAGTGGCCGCGCAAGGACGGTCCGTCAGGACGGAAGACCACAAAGCGTCCCTTGCCGGGCAAGCGGCCATGGCGGTTGCAGCGGCCCGCCGCTTGGGCCAGGGAATCCAGACCGGCCATGGCGCGGAATACGGTGGGAAAGTCGATATCGACTCCCGCTTCCACCAGAGAGGTGCTGACCACCCGAACCGGCTCCCCGGAATCCAGCCGTCGCCTGATCTCCGCCAGCAATTGGCGACGATGGGCGGC
>JAYTWE010000006.1:0-5551 GCA_043744055.1 Magnetospirillum sp. | reverse complement strand
CACCGATCACTCGGACTTCCTTTCGGAAACCTTCGAAGACGGCCGAGACATCATATTCCTGGATCAGCCGGAAGATGCCGATGCCATTTTATCGCAAGTCCTGGAAGACCCCGAAAAAATGGACCGCATGACGGCCGAAGCCCTGGAAATCTATCTGGAACACCACACTTGGCAAGAACGGGCCGGGCGCATTGTGCGAGGGTTCGATCTGACTTGATCAATGCGGACGGCTTACGCTCCAGAACCGTTCAGAGCCTCGGCTGTAAGTAATTCCAAGCGCTGGAATGACTCCGCCAAAGAGGATGCGATAACCTCCAACCCGCCTTTGGCCGTCTCGGCCTCCAGCCTGGACGCGTAGTGGTAACCCGCCGATAGCCCCCCTTGAATATGCCCCGCCAGAATGCGATAGGCGGATTGAGCCACGGAATCACCCGCTTCCAAGCCACTCAGTCGGCTGATGATTCGCCCATAGGGAGCCAAAACACAGTCTTGCGGCGACCGGTTTTCCGGCAAGACCTCGGTAAGCTCCGCCACGGCAGCGAGGAGAAAGCCCGTAACGGCCTCCACCACCCGCTCCACATCATCAGGCCGGGATCGATCATGCTCGCACAAAGTCAGCCCCTCGAACGCCCGCTCCAGCTCCTGCTCACGGCTGCGGTCTGGTGGAGGTAAGGGGATATGAAGTTCATCGGCCACCATGGGGCGGGTCAACTGGATCTGGGCGCCATCGCTGCAATTCATCACCCGGACGCCATCCACCCCCTTGATGGCGTTGGTGACCGATGTCCGCCCCCAGTCCAGCATCCACCCCGTCATGACCTGCCCACCGAAATTTCCGGGAACCGGAATGTTGAACTCATAGGGAGTGTAGGTGGCGAGTTCGCTTTCATCTTGATAGGTGAAATATACCGAGTGCTTGGAATGATGCTGCTGGGTATCGCGGGCGCCAAAATCCAGGCCGAACAGATAAATATCGCGAAAGCCCAGGGACAGAGCGCAATAGACGGCCGTATTCCCTGACGTGGGCTCGGCGAATGATGTCGCCTCGGCCCCATCGGCATAGAGAACCGTCGAGCTGACATGGCCTCGATAGAAGTAGACCACCTGCTTGAAATTGGGTGCGATCCGAGGGTCAACCGTAGGCGTGGCGTAGAGCGTAACCCCGGACAAATCGAATCGGCTCGCCAAATCCTCCGCAACCAAGCCAAGCCCGGCTCCGTTCTCCAATTCGCAGTGAATGTCAGGGGTGATGCCATGGTCCAGCATGACCTTAAGAGCACTGCTGGCGGTAATCAGGATCACGGATTCACGGCAACGCCGGATGGTCTCAATCTGAGAATCCAACGACGGCCCCGCCCCGATCACGAAAGCCGGGATTTTGCGCGTGGAACCGATCTGATGCTCTTGCAGCCAAAAACCCGGCCGGGCGTAATTGGCCATATTATTCCTCATCATGGTCAGCTGATCTTCAATCCAGCCTGAGGCCATGGACATGGCCCGGCACTGGTTCAACAATTGCTGAGCAAGGGCTGTGATTTCCGGCGCCTGGTAGTGAATGAAGAAATACGAGCCGTCCAACAGGGGGTAATTCGCCCCTCGAATGATCTTGATGACCTGGACAAAGGCATTGTCGCCACGGACGAATTTGACCTCTCGACCGTCACGCGCCAAATCCTTTATCAAGGACTGCCAATCCATGGAATGCAGACTGTGAACCAGCAGCTCATCATGAGGTTCGATGAGGATCATGGTCTTGAAGCGCAATCGTTCGGCCAACAGCCTGACATGCTGTCCCAAGCCGATCCCGAACACCACGACAAAGCCACCGAACGGCCCTGGTGACGTCGCCATGGGAGTCTCGGCCAAGCCCTGCCGCAGATCACGATACAAGCGATTCAGCTCGATGCAGTCTTCCAGCACATCGCCGGGGGCAAGTTGAAACCGCAACGGCTCTTGCAGATACTGGCTGACCTGCTGTTCCGCCGCGGTTCTGGAATCTTGGGGATAAAAATATTGCCCCCCGCCAAGATCAACATTAAACCCGCCCTGATCGTCGATCACCAATCGGCTGCCCGGCCTGACATTTTCAAGAATACGGGCGAGGGAAGCATCCACACGGGCGATCTGTTTGATATTGGCCTGAAATCTAGTGCCGTTCTGATAGGCTCTCATCATCGCTCTCGAAACTATTCCAATGGGATCAAAAGGCGATGGATTATACCATGCCCTGGTGATCGCTTCTTACCGGGATGAGATCAACCGCCGCCACGGCATGAATGCCGGAACCTTGGCGCGATAAGCGGCATAAGACGCGCCGTAAAGGCGCCGCAAGCGAGCCTCCTCGCAAGCAGTCCCGATCAGCAGATAGAGACTGCCCCAACAAGCGCTTGCCAGCCCCAACGGCGACAACGCCGCCCCCCACAAAATCAGGAATGCCCCCGTATAAAGGGGATGTCGTACCCAGGCATGGGGACCATCGGTCCGAAGCGGCTCGTCCGACGGGGTCTCCGGCTGGCGCAATTGAGACAATCCGCCCAGCCGTCCCAGATCGTAGAACCGAGCAGAGACCAGCATCACGGCCCATCCGACCAGATGAATGGCTCCCATTGCCCAGAGGGTTATATGGGGAAACGCGAAAGCGGGGCGATCCCCCAACAAGAAGGCTCCCAGGCTCGCCAGAGCCGTGAACTGAACGACAGCGATAATATTGTATACAATTCTGGACCACCGCCCGAACCAGACTCTCCCGGCAAGGACCGAATGGGTAAGGCCGAAAACAATCCAGCCCAGACCATAACCCACATGATCCATCACGCCGGATCATCCTCCTCGACACCGCCACGTCGGACGGTCGCCAACAATCGGGAAGCCCCCAGCCGATCGGAGGGATCAAGCTCGACCACCTTGGACAAAGCCTCTTCCGATTCCCATATCCGCCCCAGCCGGGCGAAGACATAACCCGTGGCGATCAAAGTCTGCATCAACAGCTTGGGTAAGGGAGCCAAGGTGACAACACTCCCCACAAAGGCGGCGTCCGTGGGGCCAATCTTACGCCAGTCACTCGACAATCCCAGGGCATGGGCGGCAAAGGCGACACAAGATTGGGCATGAGGCAATGCCTCGTCAAACCGATGGCGGTAGAAATAGAATTTATAAGCCCCGATTCGGGCCGCCAAAGCATCCGGGGCCAGGGCCAAAGCTTCCAGCACCTTGGCCTCGGCAGCCGCCTCGTCATGCCACTGAGCCCCCGCCGCTTTCAGCGCAGCCTCTGCCTCGTCAGGCAGGTCCAGCGGTAAGCCGTCGATTTCGTCGAGCATGGCCGTCTCCGTCACAGCGGATCAATATCACCCAAGGCTTCCAACTCGGCGGCACGGGCCGCGAATTCCACAACCTTTCCCTCGGCGATGGCGATGCGCAATCCCCGCGTCAAATCCTGATAAGCCTGAATATTGTGCCATGTCAACAACATGGGGCCGAGGATTTCTTCGGAGCGGATCAGGTGATGCAGGTATGCGCGCGAATGATCGCGGCAAGCCGGACAGGAACACCCATCCTCCAGCGGACGCGGATCGTCCTGGTGACGCGCATTGCGCAGGTTGATGGTGCCGCGCTTTGTAAAGGCTTGCGCCGTTCGGCCCGACCGTGTCGGCATGACGCAGTCGAACATATCCACGCCGCGCAAAACCGCGCCGATAATATCCGATGGCCGCCCCACCCCCATCAGGTAACGGGGCTTATCTGTCGGCAGCAGTGGCGTTGTAACGTCCAAGGTGGCGAACATGGCATCTTGCCCCTCGCCCACCGCCAGCCCGCCGATGGCGTAACCGTCAAACCCGATCTCCATCAAGGCTTTGGCCGATTCAGCGCGCAACTCAGGATAAACACCGCCTTGGACAATACCGAACAAACCATAGCCCGGACGCGCGACAAAGGCTTGCTTGGAGCGCACCGCCCAGCGCATGGACAGCCGCATACTCTCCGCCGCCTGTTCCAACGTCGCCGGGAACGGGGTGCACTCATCGAACGCCATGGTGATGTCGGCATCAAGACGACGCTGAATATCCATGGAGATTTCTGGCGTCAGCCGATGCTTTGATCCGTCATGGTGGGACTGAAACGTTACACCATCGGCATCCAACTTGCGGAGCTTGGCCAGGCTCATGACCTGGAACCCCCCGGAATCCGTTAAGATGGGACCGGGCCAGTTCATGAATTTGTGCAAACCTCCCAGGCGCTCCACCCGCTCCGCGCCGGGGCGCAGCATCAAGTGATAGGTGTTGCCCAGCACAATCTGAGCCCCCGTCGCCGCTACTGAACCGGGCATCATGGCCTTTACCGTCCCGGCAGTTCCCACCGGCATGAATGCTGGTGTGTCGATCGGGCCGTGGGCGGTGTGGACTCGGCCAAGACGAGCCTGTCCGTCACAAGCGATAAGATCGAAGGAGAAGGGGGGCATGGTCATGGTCGTCGTCTCAATTCCATTGCTCATGGGGTACCAGAGCGAAAGGTAGAAATGGTTCGAGCGGCCGAAGCCGCCCGTTCCACTGTTTCATTATGGTCTTGGCCGCTTACTTCACCCGAGTCGTGGCGTAAACGCCCCGCTGCTCGGGAACCGGCTTGAACTTGTCGGAGATACCCAAAACCGTCTCGGCACCGCCCAGATAGAGGAAGGCGTCATCGGGCATGATGCGGCTGACATTGTCCAAGACGCGGGTCTTGGTGGGCTGATCGAAGTAGATCAACACGTTGCGGCAGAACACCACATCGAAACTGCCCAGCGGCTTCAGGTCATGCAAAAGATTGTATTCGCGGAAATTGACCATGGCGCGGATAGCCGGGTCGATCTGCCACATCTCTGCCGTCTTTTTGAAGTATTTGACCAGCAACTGGATGGGAAGGCCGCGTTGAACCTCGAACTGGGAATAAAGACCAGCCTTAGCCTTTTCCAGCATTTCCGTGGAAATGTCGGTCCCGACAATCTCGATCTTCCAGCCCGCCAACTTGGCGCCTTCTTCCTTCAGAACCATAGCCAGTGTATAGGCTTCCTGCCCGGACGAACTGGCCGCCGACCAAATGCGCAATGTCTTGTTGGAGCCTCTGGCTTGCAGCATGTGCGGCAGAACCATGGCCTTGAACTGTTCGAACGGCTTGATATCGCGGAAGAAGAACGACTCATTGGTCGTCATGGCCTCCGTGACTTCACGCAGCAAGTCTTCGCCCGCACTCCGCAGGCCTCCGACCAAGTCGTCCAACCCCTTGAGCCCGCGCTTGCGAGCCACCGGAGTCAATCGGCTTTCGAGCAAATAGGCTTTGTCGCGCGTGATGATCAGACCGGAACGGTCCTTGAGCACTTTAGCGACGTAATCGAAATCTTCGGGCCGCATGATATTAGCGCCTCGTCGCCAGCTTCAAGATCCACGGAGCAATTTCAGGCAGCGGCATGACCGCCGAGCAGATGCCCGCTGTCGCCACTGCACCTGGCATGCCCCACACCACCGAAGTGCCCTCGTCTTGGGCTATCATTGTTCCACCGGACGCCACCACAGCTTGC
>JAYTWE010000005.1:0-2888 GCA_043744055.1 Magnetospirillum sp. | reverse complement strand
CGCTGACCCAGGGATTGATGGCGGCGGGATGTCTGGTTCGCCGTATCGGGCGCGGCCCCACCCCCATGCTGTATTACGCCGCCAAGGTGCGTGAAGCCGATGGCGGCATCATGGTGACCGGCAGCCACAACCCGCCCAATCACAACGGTTTCAAGATGGTTCTGGCGGGCAAGCCGTTCTTCGGCTCTGATATCTTGAGTCTGGGCGCCATCGCCGCCGCTGGTGATTTCGAGACCGGTCCGGGCGAAGTGGTGGACGATTCCATCTTCGACGAATACGTCACCCGGCTGGCCCAAGACTACGACGGCGAACGCGGCTTGAAGGTGGTGTGGGATTGCGGCAACGGCGCTACCGGCGACGTTCTGAACGCCTTGGTGAAGCGCTTGCCGGGAACCCATCGGGTGCTGTTCGGCGAGATCGACGGCAACTTTCCCAATCATCACCCCGACCCCACCGAGCCGCACAATCTGGTGGCGCTGCAAGACGCCGTCCTGGCCGAAGGAGCCAGTCTGGGCATCGCCTTCGACGGTGACGGCGACCGTATCGGCGTGGTGGACGGCGAGGGTCGTATCCTGTGGGGCGATCAGATCCTGGTGATCTTGGCCGAGGACCTGCTGAAAACCCGACCTGGGGCCACGATCATTGCCGATGTCAAAGCCAGCAAGGTGTTCTTCGATGAAGTGACCCGCATGGGCGGCAAAGCGGTCATGGGCCGCACCGGACACTCGCTGATCAAAACTCAGATGATGGAGATCGGGGCTCCCCTGGCGGGCGAGATGAGCGGCCATATCTTCTTCGCTGACCGCTATTACGGCTTTGATGACGCTCTTTACGCCGCGGTGCGGCTGCTGGGGATCGTGGCGCGCTGGGATAAGGAAAGCCTGGGTCACCGCCGCGACCGGCTGCCTCATATGGTCAACACCCCGGAAATCCGCTTTGACTGCCCCGACGAGCGCAAATTCGCCGTGGTGGCCGAGGTTCGCGCCCGACTGGAAGCGGCCAAGGCCACATTCAACGCCATCGACGGTGTACGGGTGGATACCGAGGACGGCTGGTGGCTGCTGCGGGCCTCCAACACCCAGGCGGTGCTGGTTGCCCGTTGCGAAGCGGCCTCTGTCGAGGGGCTGAAGCGGCTTCGAGCCACCCTAACCGAACAGCTTGCCGCCAGCGGTGTCAAAGCGCCGGGCTGATGCCTGTTTTGCACATGCCATTGGGCGACTTGGGCGTTGAAAATATCCTTAACCCGCTCCATTCTGGGGTTAATTCAAGGCAAGGCGGACTTAATGCTCCCCCTGTCCCAAGACCAACGTCGTAGAATAGTCCAAAAGGGGGACCATCAATGTCTGTTGAAACCATATTGAAGAACAAAGGCAGCAATGTTTTCACCGTGCGCCCCGAGCATACGGTCGCCGAAGCCGCCGCCCTGCTGACCAATAAGAAGGTCGGTGTCGCCGTGGTCTGCGACGCCAAGGGCAAGCTGGTCGGTGTGCTGTCCGAGCGCGATATCGTCAAGGGCCTGACCCAGTATGGCAAGGGCGCGCTGGAAATGTCGGTGCGCAATGTGATGTCTTCTCCGGTGGTGACCTGCGCCCCCTCCGATTCCGTGAAAGCCGTGATGGAAGTCATGACCGAGCGTCGCATCCGCCACCTTCCCGTGGTGGAAAAGGACGAATTGCTGGGGATCGTCTCCATCGGTGATGCCGTGAACTTCCGCCTCCACGAGGCCCAGCTTGAGATGAACGTTCTGCGCGATTTCGCCGCAACACGTTGATTTTTAAATAATAATGCCCTCGGCGCATCCCTGCGCCGGGGGCATTGTTCATTTTAGCATACCCCTCATGCGTCACCGCTATGCTGCGCTGCAATATTTATGTTGCACCGCAGCACGAATTGGCTAGATTAGCGCCATGTTGCAGTGCACAAGCGCCATGAGGCGGAGTGCACATCACCAATTCAGAAAGGGTTCTCCCATGAGCTTCAAGATCGAAGGTTTCGAAAAGTTGGTTTCCCTGTCCAAGGACAACGCCGACGCCATCGCCAAGACCGGTGCCGCCACCGTTAAGGCTTTCGAAGAAATCGCCAAGGCCCAGCAGGCCGTGGTGACCAAGAATGTCGAGAAGGCCGACGCCGCCGTGAAGGCTCTCTTCGCCGTGAAGAGCCCCAACGAGCTGGTCGACCTGCAGGGCAAGCTGGTCCGTGAATCCATCGAGACCGCCATCGCCGACGGCCGCAAGATGGCCGAGCTGGCCACCTCCGCTTTCACCGTTGCCTTCGAGCCCCTGAGCGCCCGCTTCGCGGCGTTCCAGGCTCTGACCAAGGTCGCGGCCTAACTCTTTCAAGAGGCTCCTCGGCCCTCCCCCTTGGGGCCTCTTGATCGACAGCCGTCGCCGCGCTCGGGTATCCGGGACTCTCCCCCCCCCCATCCCGCTGTTTCGGACGCCTGCGACGACGGACAAGAACCCCGGCCATCCTCCCATGGCCGGGGTTCGCTTTTGTATAGGCTCATCCCTCTCTCTCTTGCCCTGACGTCTTCCGGCCACTACTTTGAAAGCCAGGAGGAGTCTCGTCATGACGTTTCGCGGTACCGATACCTATGTGGCCACCGAAGACCTTCTGGTGGCGGTCAATGCAGCGCTTCGGTTGGAGCGCCCCCTGCTCATCAAGGGTGAGCCCGGAACCGGCAAGACCGTTCTGGCCACCGAAGTGGCGAAGTCGCTGGGGCGGCCGTTGATTCAATGGCACATCAAATCCACCACCAAGGCCCAGCAGGGTCTTTATGAATACGACGCCGTGGCGCGGCTGCGAGATTCCCAGCTGGGTGACCAGCGGGTTCACGACATCTCCAACTATATCGTCAAGGGCAAGCTGTGGGAGGCGTTCGAAGCTCC
>JAYTWE010000004.1:0-3146 GCA_043744055.1 Magnetospirillum sp. | reverse complement strand
CGGTCAGCGAAGGCCGGATCACCTTGCCTTATCCGGCTTCGGCCATTCAGGTCGGGCTCCCCTATGCCCACGAGATCGTTCCCCTCCCCCCTCTGATGGGAAATGGCCAAGGCACCGCACCGGGTCAGCGGGTCCGTCTGGTTCAAGCCAGTTTTCGAGTGCTCGACACCAAGGCGCTGCACATTGATACCGGACGCGGCCCCACCCCGATTCCCTTCCGCCGGTTTGGAACCGATCACTTCGGAGCCGGGCCTTCCAGCTATTCCGGCGATGTGCGGGTCCGCGCCATCGGGTGGAACCGTGATGCCATGCGGCCCCTCTGGCGTGTCTATCAAGACGTTCCCATGCCCTGCACCATCTTGTCCGTCGCCACTCAGATGAAGTTGGCGGATTAGACCTTAAACCAAGGATTCTCAACCATGACCGACCATATCCAGGTCGGTACCGCCGCGCCGCGCATCCAATACGTGGCCAGCGGTACTCAGACCGCCTTCACCTTTCCTTTCCCCATCTTTACCGCCGCCGATCTGGAAGTCTGGCTGGGAAATACCCGGCAGGTCTCACCCGCCTATTCCCTGTCCGGTATCGGCATTTCCGCCGGTGGAACTGTACTGTTCGCCTCGCCGCCGGCTCCGGGAGTTCTGGTGACTTTACGCCGTTATATCGCCATCAAACGGACCTCGGATTATCAGGACGACGGGATCATCCGCGCCAAGACTATCAACGACGAGCTGGATTTCCAAACCGCCGCCATCCAACAAGTCGCCGAGGATGCCGGACGAGCCGTCAGGCGGTCTTTCCTCAGCTCCAATACCGCCGATCTTACTCTGCCCGAACCCATGGCCGGTCGCGCCGTCAAATGGAATGCCGCCGGAACCGGTTTGGAGAATTCCGCCGCCGATGCCGATGCGGTTCTGACCGCCGCTACCGCCCAGGCCAATGCGGCATCCGCCAGCGCCACCGCTGCCCATGCCAGTGAATTGGCAGCCGCTGCCTCCA
Organism: Magnetospirillum sp.; assembly: GCA_043744055.1. Lineage (GTDB taxonomy): Bacteria > Pseudomonadota > Alphaproteobacteria > Rhodospirillales > Magnetospirillaceae > Phaeospirillum. The sequence continues at coordinate 2,147 of JAYTWE010000004.1, read as the reverse complement.
AAATTGCCGCCGATGCCGATGCCGCCACCACCACCAGCGACCGGGCCGCCGTGGCGGCCGATAAAGCGACAGTGAGCGCTGACAAGGCGATTGTCGCCGCCGATAAGGCCATTGTAGCCAGCGACAAGGCCGCCGCCGCCGCCAGTGCTTCCGCCGCCCATGCCAGCGAAGTGGCGGCAGCAGCCAGCGCTGGCGGCACAGTCAAGATCACGGCCAACGATATCACCTCGGACTATCTGTCAGCCTCGCTCTCGGCCGGAGCCAATATCGCCTTGTCGGTGCTGAACCCTGGAGCCAACGAAACACTTCGCATCTCGGCGTCCGGCCTGGCTGTCGTCGCCACCAGCGGGCTGTACTCCGACCTGACAGGCAAGCCCAGCCTGGGCAGTGTCACCCCGCTGGACGTGGATACCGACACCGCCCTATCCGCCAACAGCGACAGCAAGATCGCCAGTCAGAAAGCGGTGAAGGCCTATGTGGCCGCCAATGGCGGGGTTTCGGCGGTTGAATTCTCTGCCCTACAACAAGACGTGATCCAGAACTACCTGCTCGACTCCATCAATGGGGCTTGGGCAGCCGGATCCTATGGCAATGGCGGTTATGACGCGTTCAACAGTGATACGATCGGCGCGAATTCCACCAGCCAGACCTATGACGGCATCAACAAGCTTTATGGCAATCCAGGAGGACTTACCCAGGTGACGCCGACCGGCTCCACTTTCGGCAATATGACCGGCGGTGGGAATCTCGCTGCCGCCTTTGATGGCGTCACCAATCAGGCTTTTGCCTCTAGCGCATCTTATGGTGGCAACCTGGGTTATGTCGGCAAGGCGTTTTCCAGCGCCACGTCGATCTCTCAGGTTATTGTTTACGCCCCCAATGATGGCAACGGGTTTGCCAATGCGGCGGCATCCTGCACGATTACGGTATATGGAAAGAATGGTGTTCCTGCGTCCTACAGCGATGGCACTCCCCTCGGAAACACGGGTGCGTTTACAGATGCACTAGGTATTGGATCGAAGACCATCACCTTTGCTGCCGCCAGCTATACGCATTTCTGGGCAGTCATAAATGAGACGGGAGCCTCTGCTAGCCGAATCGCGGAAGTCCAGTATTACACGAACAACTCCCCCGCGAGCATGACGTTACTCTCTTCGGCGCTGTCTCCGGCTCCGGCTTCGGCCCCAACCCAGGTCAAGCTGATGGTCCTTTATAAGGCCATTGATGCCTCAACCCTCAACACCGACCTCACCGCCGAGGCCACCCGTAACGGCGGAACCACCTGGACGGCGGGAACACTCAGCGATACCGGCCTCACCATGGCTGGATTCAAGGTGTTGTGGACCGAGATCAATGTCTCGGGACAGTCATCCGGTACAGAGGTGAAATATCGCATCAAGACCCTCAACGCCAAATCCCAGCAGATCAAGGGCGTCGCCCTGATGACCAAGTAGGAGTGCCACCCTATGGACAACCACATCGCCAATCAGCGTGGCCCCAAAGGCGCGCTGCTGACCCGGCTGCAGATTATCGACATTCTGTCAGCCCGGCCGTTGCGGGCCGTTTTGACGGCCCAGGCCGCTAACCAGCCGCCAAACCCCACCGATCTGCAAACCCTGATCATGCTGGAAGACGAAGCCTCCCAATTGCGGAGCCAGCTGAACAGTTAACCATCCCCCCCAAAAGGGAATACCCACCCCGCCGGTCAGACTGACCGGCGGGGTTTTTCATGTCTGAAAGGACGACACCATGACACCCCATATCCGTATCCCCGACATCACCCCGGTGACGCAGATCACCGCCGAAAGCGGCCAGAAAGTCTTCAACTTTCCGTTTCCAATCTTCCACGACAGCGATCTTGATGTGCTGGTCGGCACCTCACGAATGATGACCGGCTTCACCGTGTTCGGCGCCGGTTCGTCCAAGGGCGGCGCGGTGGTGTTCGCCTCGGCTCCCGCTGCGGGCAGCCGCGTCACCCTTCGCCGCAAGCAGGTCTATGCCCGCGACGAGGACTTTCTCGACGAACGCGCCCCCACCCCGCACGAGTTGAACGACGCGGTGGATCAGAGCGTCGCCGCCATTCAGGAATTGGCCGAACAGGTCGGACGCAGCATCCAGCGCCCACTCTCGGCCGATCTGTCCCAGCC
>JAYTWE010000003.1:0-2838 GCA_043744055.1 Magnetospirillum sp. | reverse complement strand
TTGCCGACGAGCGGTGATGTCGGTATAGGTCGTGACGAATCCGCCGCCCGGCAAAGGTGCTCCACGCACTTCGATGACCGTTCCGTCGGGCCGTTCACGCTCGAACTGATGCAGTTGGACATTGCGGGCCTTTTCCACCCGCTCGGCGACCAATGCCTCTACATCGCCGGGGCCGTATTCGCCGCGAGTGGCGTTATAGCGCATGAAATCGGCGAAGACCGCGCCGCCAGCCTCCACCAGACCGACCGGGAAGTCGAGCATCTCCAAGAAACGCTTGTTGCACAAAATCAAGTTCAGATCGCGGTCGAATACCGTGAAGCCCTGGCCGAGTTCCTCGACCGCTTCAATTAGATGCCGCCAGTTATGTTCGGCCGAATCGGTACCGCCATACATGCTGTTTCGCGCTGCCCCTGTGCCGCCCGGCTTCCCGCCATGCCAAGATATCATAAGCTAAACTCTACCGCCGCGAAAGTGGGAGGGAAAAGTTTCGCCACTGAAGCGCGGTTGGTCATATGACCTTTGCTCTAAGGCCCTGGATTGGTAGCGTCTCCATACTCATTTAGCATACTTAAGCCGTTTCCCGGAGACGACCATGTCCATATGGAATAACCCCGACTGGAAAAGCGACAGCCCGGAACTCGACGCTGAACACAAAAAACTAAATCAGATGCTGGCCTCCATGACGGCGGTTATCATGAAGGATTCAGGTTTGGGATTGGATACCGAGGCCATTGATATTTTAGTGGAGCGAATGCGCCTTCATTTCCGCCTGGAGGAAGCCAGCGCCGAATCCGTGGACACCGATTCCTGCGCCATATTGCGCGAGGATCATGCCCGTCTGGTCACTCTGCTGGGGCAAGTTCGCACCAGCATGATCCAGGGCAACCGGTCCGAGGCGCAACAACAGCTCAAGACCTTCACAACCGAACTTCAAAAGCATGACGCAGAGATCGACATCCCCCTGTTCCGCATGATGGCCAAAACCAAGGCCGCTTTATCGAATTAAGCCCCGCCTTGTCCGCAGCCATATGTGAGCGACGCCACCGACAAGGGGACAAACCAAAGCCTAGGATAGGGTCAATACCTCATATCCTAGGCTTTGGTCATGAAACCTTCCCTGCTCCAGCGACTGATCCGAGACCGCAAGGGTGCGACGATGATCGAGTTCGCCCTGGTGGCGCTTCCCGCATTCATGCTGATGCTGGGAATGATCGAAATCGGCCTCATGACCTTGGATCGCTCGGTGGTGGAGGGCGCAACCCGCGAGGCGGCGCGCAAGCTTCGCACCGGCGCGGCCCAAACCAGCGCCGACCCCCTGGGAGCCTTCCAGCAGACCTTTTGCGCCAATCTGTTTAACGTCTATGACTGTTCCACCTTCAGCTACGATGTCCGTACCTTTGCCGACTTTCCCTCCATCAGCCTTCCCACCGTCACATACGACCAGAACGGCGCTCCCAACAATGTGGTGTTCCAGCCCGGCGGGGCGGGAACCGTCACCACCGTCCGGGCGATCCATCGCCACACCTTCGGCACGCCGCTGGTGGGAAGCATCATGGGCGGAGGCAGCAGCAACAGCGTCCCCATCACGTCAACCGCCGTTTTCAAGACGGAGCCCTACCAATGACCCGCCACCGGCTTTCAAATTTATGGAACAGCACCGGTGGTCTGGCCGCCATCGAGTTCGCCGTGGTGCTGCCTGTCATGCTGACCGCCTTGTTGGGAACGGTGGAGATTTCCAATCTGGTAAACTCCTATTCCAAGACGGTGTCCGCCTCGCAGACCATGGCCGATCTGACCGGTCAGTCCTCCGCCCTGACCACCGCTCAGATGAACTCCATCGTGGCCGGGGCGCAACGGGTGCTCGACCCGCTGGTCAGCGACGCCACCACCTTGGGCATCGAAGTGGTCAGCATCGGCTTCGACAACGGCAATAAGCCCATCCAGCTGTGGCATTATTCCTGGGGAATGGCCCAGACCGTATCCCTGACCGGAGCCCAAGGATTGGGAGTGACCGGCGAAAGCGTGGTCATGGTCTCCTTGTCCTACAAATGCATTCCCTTGATCCACGACATCGTGCCGGAAATCACCTTTAAAGAAGTCTCGTATACGCGACCGCGCCTGGTGCGCAAAATCTCCTATAACGGAGTGACGGGGTGACCGCCATGACCCATAGCCTGATCTCCCGCCTTGCTCGCTGTAACACCCGCCTTGCTCGCTGTAACACCCGCCTTACTCGCTGTAACAAAGGTAATATCGCGATCATGTTCGCGGTCAGTCTGCTGCCGATCATCGCCAGTATCGGGCTGGGAGTGGATGTGGCGCGGGCCTATGCCGTCAAAAGCCGCATGTCCGCCGCCCTTGATGCCGCCGCCCTGGCGGTGGGCTCGTCCACCGGGACCACGGCGCAGTTGCAGCAGGTGGCCCAGAACTTCTTCGCCGCCAATTATCCCACCGGCATGCTGGGGGCCACTCCCACCATTCATCTCACCGTTAACGGCGACGTCATCACCGCGACCGCCAATGCCAATATCGCCACGGTCTTCATGACGGTGGTGGGGGTGGATCAGATGACGGTGGATGCCAGCAGCACGGTGATCCGCCGGATTACCGGACTGGAATTGGCCATGGTGCTCGACAATACCGGCTCCATGACCACCAACAACAATATCGCCGCCCTGCGCGATTCCGCCAACGAACTGGTCACCATCTTGTTCGGCAGTTATAGCGTTCACCCCACCTTGAAGATCGGCTTGGTTCCCTACTCCGCCGCGGTCAATCCCGGATCGGTGGCCGCCTCGCTGGTGGGAGCCGGAGCCGCCTATGATCCCGTTAGCGCGG
>JAYTWE010000002.1:0-1997 GCA_043744055.1 Magnetospirillum sp. | reverse complement strand
AGAGATGCGCAAGCTGATCGCCTTCGTTCTGTTGCTTGGCCTCATGGCCTCCCCGGTTGCCTGGGTTGGGGCCGCCTGGGCTGGCGAGACGGTTCGGGTGGGTATGGACAAAATGCTGTTCATGCCCCGCATATTGAAAGTTAAGCCCGGCACCACCGTCGAATGGGTCAATGACGAAAAGCGCACCAGTCACAGTGTGCTCTTCGAGAAAGAGGGGCTGGAGGAGTCTGACCGCCTGTTCCCTGGTGAAAGCTGGAAGCGCAGCTTCGACAAAGTTGGACTCTATCCTTATCGTTGCGGTCCCCATCCCGAGATGACCGGCGTGATCGAAGTGGCGCCATGATCGAGGCTTGTCCCCTGATTCATCTGGTGGGAGCTGGTCCTGGCGATCCCGATCTGCTGACGGTCAAGGCTTTGCGCCTGATCCAATCGGCCGATGTGGTGGTCTATGACCGTTTGGTGGGCGAAGGCGTGCTGGACCTGATTCCTGCGGGCACCACCCGCATCTGTGTCGGCAAGGAAAGCGGTCACCATCTGCTGCCCCAAGACGAGATCAACGATCTTCTGGTCAGTCTGGCGCGGCCTGACCGCAACGTGGTCCGGCTGAAGGGAGGCGATCCCTTTATCTTCGGCCGTGGCGGGGAAGAGGCGCTTTACCTCGCCCGCTATGGTGTGGCGGTCGAGGTTGTTCCCGGCATCACCGCCGCCGCCGGTTGCGCCGCCGCCGCCGGTATTCCGCTGACTCATCGTGACGTGGCGCGCAGCGTTCGACTGATTACCGGTCATCTCAGCGAGGATCGTGATCTGGAGTTGGATTGGGCATCCCTGGCCGATCCAAGCTGTACTCTGGTCATCTATATGGGGGTTGGCACCATTGGCCGTATCGCCCAGGGGCTGATGGGGGCTGGCCTTGCCTCGGACACTCCCGTCGCGGTGATCGAGCGGGGAACCAGTGGCGCCAGCCGCAGCCTACGGTCGGATTTGGCCGGGATCGGTGAGGATGTGGAGATGTGGCAGGTCAAGCCGCCCGCCCTCATCATCATCGGCAAGGTGGTCGGGCTTGGGCTTATGACAGCCCTGGACGAAGCGCCGGATTCCGAAGCGATTTTGGGGCGCTAGCCTGATTTTCTTGCTCAACGTCAAGCCGCCCACAGGCGAGGAATGATATGCATATCCCCGCCTGTGGGAGACGGCTTTCGATGCGCTTACGCCTTGCGATCATGCTGGTTGGACTGGGGATTGCCGCGCCCGTATGGGCCGATCCGGCCCCGGCGCGTGTGGATCAGCTGAGAAATATCGTCGCCCAGGATTGCGGCTCATGCCACGGCATGACCCTGAAGGGAGGGCTCGGTTCCCCCTTGCTGCCAGAGCTTTTGTCCCGATATTCCGCTGAAGGCGTGATCGAAACCATTCTCGAAGGCCGCCCTGGCACCCCCATGCCGCCGTGGAAAAGTATGTTGAGCCGCGATGACGCCGCCTGGATCGCCAGCTATCTGATGGGAGAGGTGAAATGAGCCGTCGTATTGCGTTTGCCGCCGTCGTTCTGACCTTGGTTGCGGGCTGCGCCGCTCCTTTGCGTGGTACCGGCGATCTGGGCGTGGTGGTGGAGCGCGCCGATGGCCGGGTCATGGTGGTGGAAAGCACCACGTCAACTCAGCTCGCTTCGGTTCCCGGTTTGGGTGATCTGTCCCATGCCGCCCTGGTCTATTCCCGTGACGAGCGTTTCGCCTTTGTCTTTGGCCGTGACGGCGGCCTGACCAAGGTGGATGTGTTAAGCGGCAGCATTGCCGGTCGGGTGGTTCAGTCGGGCAACTCCATCGGGGGGGCTATTTCCCAGGATGGCTCCATGGTTGCCGTGGCCAATTACACGCCGGGCGGAATCAAGGTGTTCGACACCGCGACCTTGGCTCTGGTGGCTGACATCCCTGCTTTGGGGGCTGATGGCAAGCCCAGCAAGGTGATCGGTATCGCCGATCTTCCTGGTCGCAAATTCATCT
>JAYTWE010000001.1:0-2404 GCA_043744055.1 Magnetospirillum sp. | reverse complement strand
TAACTCCGCCATATTGGAGAACATGGACTTCACCATGGCATAGACCACCGCTTCGCTGACGCCGTCATGGGTGACCAGGAAGTTGCGTACGGCAGCGGTGGGAACGTCACTGATCTGACCGCGATACGTATTGGCTGGAACCACGGACGAGATATAAGCGGCGTCGCCGGTCTTGGCGATAATCTCGGCCGAGATGGGAATGATGGTGATTTCTTCACCGCTGGCCAGATCGCGGAGCGATGACACGCCCAGACCCGCCGATTGCAATGTGGCGTCCAATTGTTTGTTCTTCAGCAATTCCACTGATTCGCCAAAGGGCAGATATTGGACCTTCATATCGCCATAGCTCAGACCGGCTGCCTTGAAGATGGCGCGGGCGTTCAGCTCGGTTCCCGATTTTGGGGCTCCGACGGATACCCGCTTGCCCTTGAGGTCGGCCAGAGTCTTGATACCGGAATCGGCGGTGGCGACGATCTGGATATAGTTGGGATAGATGGCGGCGGCGGTGCGCAGCTTTTTAAGCGGGGTCTTATAGCCCGCCTCCTCGACGCCGTCCCAGGCCTGGGTCAGGGAATCGCCCAGGGTAAAGGCCAGTTCGCCGCGACCGGCTTGAAGCAGGTTGAGATTCTCCACCGAGGCTTTGGTGGCCTGAACCGTCACGCGGGCATCGGGGATGGCTTTGCCGAAGATGGAGGACAGGGCGTTCCCCATGGGGTAGTAGACGCCGCTGGTGCCGCCCGTCAGAATGTTGATGAACTGCTCAGCCTTGGCTGGCAGGGCTACACAGACGGCCAGAGCCGTCACCATGACCAACTTTTTCATGTATCCTCCCGTGGATCGCGTCCCTCTTAGAAGGGTTTGGTATGACCATAACGCAACCCCCCCTCCTTGACCAGCCGAGCCGAACGCTTGTTCGATTCTTCATGGCCGTGTTTCTTGGGCTGTTCTCCATGGCGGTGGACGCTGCCGAGCCTCCACCCGAGCTGATCTTGAAAAGCGCTTCTCCTCTGGCGGGGCGCATATGGTTGCCAAAGGAACGTCGGCTGACCACGCCCGAGGCTCTGGTGCGTCAGGCGCTGAATGTGGGGATCGTGGCTTTGGGCGAGACGCACGATAATCCCGATCACCATGCTTTGCAGGCTTGGATGGTTCGTCGCCTTGTGGCGGCTGGTCGCCGCCCGGTGGCGGCGTTCGAGATGATGGATGCCGATCAGCAGCCGGTTGTGGAGTCTCAAGGCGGAGATATGGCCGGGTTGGGACAGGCCGTGGAGTGGGAGAAGCGGGGGTGGCCCGACTGGGCTCTTTACCGCCCCATCGCCGAGGCGGTCATGGCCGGGGGTGGGGGGCTGATCGCGGCAAATCTACCCATAGGAATGACCCGAGATATCTCCAAGGGCAAGGAATCCCCTGATATCAGAGCCAGATATGGCTTGGACGATGCTCAACTCCCCGCCGTGGATGCGGCCATGGCGGCGGATATCCGCGAGGGCCACTGCAATATGCTGCCCGAGGCGGCGGTGGCGCCCATGGTCAGGGTGCAAAGGGCGCGTGACGCAGCCCTGGCCGAAGCGGTCGCCATGCAGGCGACCCGGCCGGAAGTGGGGCCGGTGGTGTTGGTCGCGGGCTCCGGCCATGGGCGATTGGATCGAGGCGCTCCAGCCCGGCTGCATGAAATGGTTCCGGGGGTCAGGATTCTCTCTGTCGCCTTTCTGGAGGTTGGTGACGGCGAGACCGATTCCGCTGCCGCCTCGCGCTTTGGCAACGCTCCTGCGCCCTTTGACGCGGTGTGGTTCACCGCCAAGGTGGAGCGCGAAGACCCGTGTGCCCAGATGGAGCGCCACATGAAGAAGGAAAAATAATGGCCCGAGATGCGCTCTCGGGCCATTAGATCATCGTGCGTCAAATATGACGCACGATGATCTAAGTTTATGTTTGCCCCTCACCGGGCGCGCCCTCCGGTCGCTTGGCCGCCGCCTCAATGGCGGCTGATCGCGGTGTGCGCCAGCTTTAGCGCACACCGCTCTAAAGCTACATCACCCCCAAGACCTTCGGGAGCCAGATGGAGACGATCGGGACATAGGTGATCAGCATCAAGAAGCCCAGCATGGCCAGCAGCCAGGGCCAGACCGCCACGGTGAGTTCGGTGATGCCCATCTTGGTGATGCCCGACGCCACATAGAGGTTGAGGCCCACCGGGGGATGGCACATGCCGACCTCCATATTGACCACCATCATGATTCCGAAATGCACCGGATCAATGCCCAGCTTCATGGCTACCGGGAACAAGATGGGGGCCATGATGAGGACGATGGAACTGGGCTCCATGAAGTTACCCGCCATCAGCAACAGCAGATTGACCACCAGCAGGAAGGCAATCACTCCCAGATCCTTGGCGACGATCCAA